>JAGPGI010000439.1 GCA_018056045.1 Paracoccus sp. (in: a-proteobacteria) | reverse complement strand
AGCCGATCAGGTCGTTATAGGCGGCCTCGTCCATGAAGCCGGACAGATCGACGCCGGCCGCCGGCTTGATCTTGAAAAACCATGCGCTCATCGCGTCGTCATTGACCGCGCCGGGGCTGTCGGACAGCGCCTCGTTCACGGCGGTGATGACGCCCGCAACCGGCGCCACGATATCCGAGGCGGCCTTGACCGACTCGATCACCACGATTTCCTCTCCGGCGCTGACTTCGCGGCCCAGCTGGGGCAGTTCGATGAAGACGACATCGCCCAGTTGCTCGCTGGCATGGGCGGTGATGCCGACGATGACTTCATCGCCATCCTGTTTCAGCCATTCGTGGTCTTCGGTGTATTTCAACATGGCTTGCCTTTCAGCGCTTGTAGCTAGGTTTATGGAATGGAAGCGGGGCAACGTTCACCGCCACGCGCTTGCCGCGCAGCTCGGCCCAGACGGTCGCGCCCTCGGCCAGATCGGCGGGCAGGATCGCCATGGCGATGGGACCGCCGGCCGAGGGGCCAAAGCCGCCCGAACAGACCTTGGCCAGCAATGCGCCGCCCTCAGCCGCGTCAAAGATCTCGACGCCTTCGCGGATCGGGGCGCGGCCCTCGGGGCGCAGCCCGCGCCGGGTGCGGCTGGCGCCATTCGCCAGCTCGGCCAGAATGATGTCGGCGCCGGGAAAGCCGCCCGCGCGCGCCCCGCCCTGACGGCGGACCTTGGGGATCGACCACCCGAGCGCCGCCTCGGCCGGGCGGGTCGAGCTATCCATGTCATGGCCGTAAAGCGGCATCCCCGCCTCCAGCCGCAGGCTGTCGCGGGCGCCAAGACCGATCGGGGCGACCTCGGGCTGATCCAGCAGCGCCTCGGCCAGGGCCACGGCCTGCGCCTCGGGGACCGAAATCTCGTAGCCATCCTCGCCGGTATAGCCCGAGCGGCTGACCCACAGCGTCACGCCCTGCCAGTCGAATTCCGCCACATCCATGAACTTCATCGCGGCAACGCCGGGAACCAGACGGTCCAGCACCGCCTCGGCCTCGGGACCCTGCAGCGCCAGCAGCGCGCGGTCGGTGACAGGCTGGACGCTGATCCCGGCGCTTTCCAGCTGGCGAAGATGGGCGATGTCCTGATCGACACAGGCGGCGTTCACGACCAGAAACAGATGGTCGCCCTTGTTGGCGATCATCAGGTCGTCCAGCACCCCGCCCTGATCGTTGGTGAAAAGGCCATAGCGCTGGCGCCCTTCGGCCAGCCCGGCGATATCGGCGGGGACCAGCGTTTCCAGCGCCAGCGCAACATCTGGCCCGCGCAGGATCACCTGCCCCATATGGCTGACATCGAACAGGCCGGCATGGGCGCGGGTGTGCAGATGCTCGCCCAGAACGCCCATCGGATATTGCACCGGCATGTCCCAGCCGGCGAAAGGCACCATCTTCGCGCCGCGCGCGACATGCAGATCGAATAGTTTCGTGCGCCGGTTCTCGGCCATGAGCATCCCCTTTTCCCGCGCGACGGATGAGCCGTCCGCTTCGATGCCCCCTCTGTCCCTACCCCTGCGGGGCGCCTGAGATCGTTATCCCTTCGGCGGGTGACCGGCAAACGGCCACCACTCTCCAGAGTGTTCAGCGGAAACGGTTCTTTTTGCCTGAGAGTTTACCGGGGCGGTTGCTCCTTCGGCCCTGACTCGCGTCAGTGTCTCCCGTTTTCCGACTTTCGTGGTAGCGGGGCGACAAGATTCTGGCAAGGGCCTTCCTGCCATGCGATGGCGGCGCGCCGCGGCCGGTCGGGTGATGTTTTCGTTGTAAATGTGGGCCCAATTCCAACCGCGCGAACTTTACACTGCCGCGCGGGCACAGATAACATGACGAATCGGCGCCAGGCGCGGGCGGCCGAACACACTGACCGAGTATGCTGTTACCCGTCACCACATGAAACATGGGCGTGGAGGCCGTGGCATGCACCGCTATTTGAAACTCGCACGCAATTTCAACGTCACACGCAGCATCCTTCTGGCCATCGCCGGGGTGATCTCGGTTCCGGTCATGGCATGGGCCAATGATCCGCTGGCCTCGAATAACGGCTTGCTGCCCGGCGCGGCGGAATATTCCGGCCCGCTCAAGACGGCGAATTTCGACTATCCCGAGACCGCCGATCCAGGCGTGCCGGTCTGGACGCCCGGCGAAAGGCTGACGGTCGATAATGCCCAGGCCTATGCCGACCGGCTCAGGACATTCCTTGATAAGCCCCTGCGGCAGTTGATCGACGACGCCGAGCACTGGGACCCCGCCGCCGCCAATTTCTACGATCTGGTCTGGATGGGTGAGGGGGAGCCCGGCGCCGACGGCAAGATCGACCCGACCTCGGGGCGCGAGGCGCTGATGAACACCTATTCCGGCCAGGTCCTGCCGCCGCAGACCTTCCACGCCGGCAACCGCCCCGCGGTTCCGGTCCAGAACCATGCCGTGATCTATTACAACGAGCAGGCGGCGGTCGGGCTGGGCCGGGTCTGGGCCGATCTTTACAACCCCAATGTCCGGGGCTTTGCCTTTCCCGAGGGCTCGATCGTCGTCAAGGCCGAGGCCGCGACGCCTACGCCCGCGCAATGGCCGGTGCTGACGGGGGCCTCGACCTGGAAGGTCTTTCGCCCGCCGGTCATGGCTGACAATGACGAGCCTACCGCAGAGGTCCTGACCCTGCATCCGGTGCAGATTTCGGTTCGCATCAAGGACAGCACGGCCTCGCCGGTCACCGGCTGGGTCTTTGCGGCCTTTGTCTATGACCGCGATGCGCCGGGCGCGACCGCCTTTGACCGCTTCGTGCCTCTGGGCCTGCAATGGGGTGACGACCCCGAATATGCGGACGAGCCGACGGGCAAGCCCGCAACGGGCGTGCTGCAGGAAACATGGGTCAATCCC
>JAGPGI010000081.1 GCA_018056045.1 Paracoccus sp. (in: a-proteobacteria) | reverse complement strand
GGCGCCAGCATTACGACGGCGACCTGAAAGGCAAATGGGTGCTGACCGGCGGGCTTGGCGGTATGGGCGGCGCCCAGCCCCTGGCCGCCGTGATGGCCGGCGCTTGCTGTCTGGCCGTCGAATGCGACGAGACCCGCGCCGATTTCCGCCTGCGCACCCGCTATGTCGATGAAAAGACGCATGATCTGGACGAGGCGCTGGCGATGATCGAGCGCTGGACCAAGGCTGGCGAGGCGAAATCCGTGGCGCTCATCGGCAACGCCGCCGAGGTCTTCCCGGAACTGGTGCGTCGCGCGCAGGCTGGCGGCATTCGCCCCGATATCGTCACCGACCAGACCAGCGCCCATGACCCGGTCCACGGCTATCTGCCCGAGGGCTGGACGGTCGCCGAATGGCGCGCGCGTCAGGAAACCGACCCCAAGGCGGTCGAGGCCGCCGCCCGCAAGTCGATGCGCAAGCAGGTCGAGGCCATGGTCGCCTTTGCCGACATGGGCATCCCCACGGTCGATTACGGCAACAATATCCGCCAGATGGCGCTGGAGGAGGGGTTCGCGCGCGCCTTTGCCTTTCCGGGCTTTGTCCCCGCCTATATCCGGCCGCTGTTCTGCCGGGGTGTGGGTCCGTTCCGCTGGGCGGCGCTGTCGGGCGACCCCGAGGACATCTACAAGACCGACCAGAAGGTCAAGGAACTGATCGACGACCCGCATCTGCACAACTGGCTGGACATGGCGCGGGAACGCATCAGCTTTCAGGGCCTGCCGGCGCGCATCTGCTGGGTCGGCCTTGGCCTGCGCGACAAGCTGGGTCTGGCCTTCAACGAGATGGTCAGGAATGGCGAGCTGAAGGCCCCCATCGTCATCGGCCGCGACCATCTGGACAGCGGCAGCGTCGCCAGCCCCAACCGCGAGACAGAGGCGATGCAGGACGGCTCGGACGCGGTCAGCGACTGGCCGCTGCTGAACGCGCTGCTGAACACCGCCTCGGGTGCGACCTGGGTCAGCTTGCATCACGGCGGCGGCGTCGGCATGGGCTTCTCGCAGCATTCGGGGATGGTGATCTGCTGCGACGGCACGGCGGATGCCGACAGGCGCATCGCCCGTGTGCTGTGGAACGATCCGGCCACCGGCGTCATGCGCCATGCTGATGCGGGCTATCAGATCGCGCTGGACTGCGCGCGCGAGCATGGGTTGAATCTGCCCGGCATTCTCTGATCCATTAGGGGCGGTCGCGCAACGCATCGCGACCGGCCCCGGATACTTCGTCCAACAAGGAGAAAACGACATGACCATCCAGACCAGTATCAAGGCCGCGCTGTTCGGCCTTGCGGCCATCGGCCTTGGCGGTGCGGCGCAGGCCGATCAGCTTGCCGACATCAAGGCCGCAGGCAAGATCGTCACCGCGACCGACATGCATTACGCGCCCTTCGACATGCTGACCAACGGCACCTATGAGGGCATCACCAAGGACCTTTTCGACGAGGTCAGCAAGGAAATCGGCGTCGAGCCGGTCTATCAGGACATCCCCTGGACTGCCGAGCTGCCGGGCCTTGAGGTGAAGAAGTTCGATATCGTCATCGCCCCGGTGACCATCACCCCCGAGCGGCTTGAGCGTTACACCTTCACCCTGCCGATCGCCGATGCGACCGTGTCGCTGGTCAAGGCCGCGGGCAATACCGAGGTGACCAAACCCGAGGACATCAAGGGCAAGACCGTCGGCGTCCAGCAGGGCACCGCGCAGTTCAAGCAGCTGGAAGCCTACGGCGCCACGCTGGGCGACGTGACCATCAAGGAATACGGCACCACCGACGAGGCCTATGCCGACCTTGCTGCCGGTCGTCTGGACGCGGTGGCCGGCTCGCTGCCGAACCTGACCTATCTGGTCAAGAACCGCCCCGAGACCTTCGCGCTGTTCGAGCCCGCGCAGTTCGGCGAGCCGAAATATTTCGCCTGGGTGCTGCGCAAGGAAGCCGACAGCGAAAGCTTTGCCAAGGCAATCAACGACGCGCTGCTGAAAATGACCGATGACGGCCGCGTCAAGGCGATTCAGGAAAAATGGCTGGGCGCCGCTGTCGAATTGCCGCGCGAAGTGCCGACGAAATAAGCCCGTTGCGGGCGGGGCCGCCCCCGCCCGCATCCCTTTCGCCCGCCCATCCCCCTGCCAGCCGAGGCGCGCATGTTCTCGATCCCGGTCTTTCTGGAAAGCTTCGGGCCGCTCTTCTGGGCGGCGCGCAATACGCTCTTGATTTCGGTCCTTGGGATCGGGTTGGGGCTGATCATCGGCACGCTGATCTGTGCCGCACGGCTGTCACCCTATGCGGGCCTGCGCCGCTTTGCCGCCATCTGGGTCAGCTTTCTGCGCGGTGTGCCGCTGCTGGTGCAATTGCTGGTCTTTTACTACACGCTGCCGGTCATCGGGCTGGACGTGCCGGCATTCTTTGCCGCCATCGTGACCGTGGGCATCTGCGCCAGCGCCTATATTTCGGAAATCTGGCGCGGCGCCATCGCCGCCCTGCCGAAAGGCCAGGCCGAGGCCGCCATCGCCATCGGCATGAGCCCGGTCGATATCTGGCGCCGGGTGATCCTGCCGCAGGCGTTTTCGATGTCGCTGCCGGCGCTGGTCAACGAACTGATCCTGCTGGTCAAGGCCAGCTCGCTGGTCTCGGTCGTGGGCATCATGGAGGTCACGCGCGCCAGTCAGGCGCAGGCCGCCACCACCTTTCGCCCGCTTGAGGTCTATCTGGCCGCCGCCTGCATCTATCTGATGATCAACCTCTGCCTTGCGGTGCTGGGGCGTTACCTTGAACACAGGACGGCCGTGTGATGGATTTCGCGATCTTTGAACAATATGGCCCCTCGCTGCTGCGCGGCTTTGGCGTCACCATCCTGTGCTGGCTTTTGGGCACCGTCTTCGGCATGGCGCTGGGCCTCGTGATCGCGCTGATCCAGCGCTACGGCCCGCGCTGGGTCGGCTGGATCATCCAGATCTATATCGAGGTGATCCGCGGCACGCCGTTTCTGGTCCAGCTCTTCGTGCTGTATTACGGCGGCCCGCTGATCGGGCTGCGGCTGGACGCGCTGCCGGCGGGCCTCTTGGGCCTGACCATCTATGGCAGCCCCTATTTCGCCGAAATCTTCCGCTCGGGCTTTCGCGCCGTGCCCGTGGGCCAGCTTGAGGCCGCCCGCGCCATCGGCATGTCCGAACCCACCATCATCCGCCGCATCCTGCTGCCGCTGGGCCTTGTCTCGTCGCTGCCGGCGCTGGTCAACTTCTCGATCATCCTGACCAAGGAAACCGTGATTCTGTCGATCATCACCGTGCCCGAGCTGATGTATCAGGTCAGCCGCATGTCCACCGAGACCTTTCGTTACCTCGAGGCGAACCTTGTGCTGGCGCTGTTCTTCTGGGCGCTGGTGGAAACCATTTCGCGCATCGGCCACCGGCTTGAGGCGCGCGTCACCAAACACCTGATCGAAGAAAGAACCTGATGATGCAGGCCTCCTCCGTCGAGATTAGCAAGGTCAACAAGTTTTACGGTCCCTTTCATGCGCTCAAGGACGTGGATCTGTCGATCCCGCCCGGCAAGGTGACCTGCCTGATCGGGCCGTCCGGCTCGGGCAAGTCGACGCTTCTGCGCTGCATCAACTTTCTGGAAGCCTACGATTCCGGTGAAATCCGCATCGATGGCGACCTGATCGGCTATGAGGTGCCGGGCAAGCGGATGTCGGGCCGGCGCCTGCGCGAGATGCGGCGCGGCATCGGCATGGTGTTCCAGCAGTTCAATCTGTGGCCGCATATGACCGCGCGCGAAAACGTGGCCGAAGGGCTGATCCGCGTGCGCGGCATGTCGAAATCCGAGGCCGAAAGCCGCGCCGGCGAGGCGCTGACCAAGGTCGGGCTGGCTGACAAGATGTCGAACCACCCCTCGCGCCTGTCGGGCGGCCAGCAGCAGCGCGTGGCGATCGCCCGCGCCATCGCGATGGAGCCGCGGCTGATGCTGTTCGATGAACCGACCAGCGCGCTCGACCCCGAACTGGTGGGCGAGGTGCTGAACGTCATGAAAACCCTGGCCAGTGAGGGCATGACCATGGTCGTTGTCACCCATGAGATGGGTTTTGCCGCCCATGTCGCCGATCAGGTCGCCTTCATGGAAAAGGGCGAGCTGGTCGCGGTGGACAGTCCGCAAGGTATCCTTCACTCCCCCAAGGATGAACGGATCTCGAATTTCCTGCGCACCTACCACGAACGAAACAGCATCTAGGGCCTTGCGGAGCGGCGCGTGCTGCCTACCTGATAGCGGTAACGTCATCAGGAGGGGCGCATGCCCGAACCCAAACTGTTCCAGCCCATCGCCATCGGCGACAAGACCGTTTCCAACCGCATCGTCATTGCCCCCATGTGCCAGTATTCGGCGACCGACGGGCAGATGACCGACTGGCACCTGATCCATCTGGGCGGGCTGTCGCAGTCGGGCGCCGGCATCCTGACCATCGAGGCGACGGGCGTCCTGCCCGAAGGCCGCATCACCTATGGCGATGTCGGGCTTTACGATGACGCGACCGAGGCGGCGATGGCCCGCGTGCTCAAGGGCATCCGCGCATGGTCGGACATGCCCATCGCCATCCAGCTGGCGCATGCCGGGCGCAAGGCCTCGACCGAAAAGCCGTGGCTGGGCGGCCAGCAGATCGCGCCCGATGCGCCGAATGGCTGGCAGACATTCGCGCCCTCGGCCGTGCCCATGCATGCGGGCGAAAACCCGCCCGTCGCGCTGGATGCGGCCGGACTGGCGCGGGTGCGCGAGGGTTTTGTCGATGCCGCCCGCCGTTCCCTGCGGCTGGGGCTGGACGCGATCCAGATCCATGCCGCCCATGGCTATCTGCTGCATGAATTCCTGTCGCCGCTGTCGAACCGGCGCGATGACGAATATGGCGGCAGCCTTGAAAACCGCATGCGTTTCCCGCTGGAGATCTTTGACGCGATCAAGGCCGTGGTGCCGGAGGGATATCCGGTCACGGTCCGGGTCTCGGGCACGGATTGGATCGAGGGCGGCTGGGACATTCAGGACACCGTCGCCTTTGCCCGCGCGCTTGAGGCGCGGGGCTGCGCGGCCATCCATATCTCCAGCGGCGGGATTGATGCAACGGCGCGGATCCCGGTGGCGCCGGGCTATCAGGTGCCCCTGGCGCGGGCCGTCAAGCAGGCGGTGACGATGCCGGTGATCGCTGTCGGGCTGATCACCTCGCCCGAGCAGGCCGAAGCCATCGTCGCCAATGGCGATGCCGACATGATCGCGCTGGCCCGGACCGTGCTATACGATCCGCGCTGGCCCTGGCACGCGGCGGCGGCGCTGGGAGGGCACGCCAAGGCCGCGCCGCAATATATCTTCTCGGCGCCGCGCTACGCGCCCGGGCTGTTCAGCAAGGGCTGAGATCCGGCCGGGCCGTTTCCATGAGGGCGGCCCGGCCCTGTCGCCGTCAGGTTCCGTCCGCAGCCCGATGCGGATCGTTGGCGTCAAAGACCATCAACCCGTCCTCGGGCACCTCGCGCCCGGTCCAGCGCCGGTCGGTCAGCGAGCGGCCGGCATCGCGCAGCCCGTCGCGCCAGTGATCCAGCATCGACAGGCGCGAGAATTCGTAATCCTTGGACCCGCTTTCGTAATCGTTGTGGCGATAGATCAGGTGCATCAGGCTGACCGGATAGGCGGGACCGGCCTCGACCAGCATGGCCAGATCGGGGTCGGCCTGCAATTCCTCGGGCAGGCGCTTGAGCAGACGGCGCGCGGCCTGCGCCAGCGCATGGCGGGCGCGGAACTCGTCGGTGTTCAGCCGGGTGCGGCTGGAAAAGCGGATCTCGCGCTCGCGCTGTTCGACCTGCGCCATGTTGCGGGGCAGGCTGTCGCGCGACTGATAGAGGTCGATCTGATAGATGCAGAGCGGCCGCTGGCTGGGCGCCTCCAGCACCACATGCAAGGGTGAATTCGAGACCAGCCCGCCATCCCAGTAATGCTGGCCGTCGATCTCGACGGCGGGGAAGCCCGGCGGCAGCGCCCCCGAGGCCATGACATGTTCGACGCCCAGCCGCATCTCGCGGCTGTCGAAACGCACGAAATTGCCGGTCTCGACATTGACGGCGCCGACGGTCAGGCGCGGACCCTCGCCATTCAGGTAATCCCAGTCGATCAGCTGGTTCAGGGTGTCGCGCAAGGGCGCGGTGTCGTGCCAGCTTGTCTGGCGCATCAGCCCCGGAAGGCCCGGCAGGAACGAAAACATGTCCGGCAGCTTGGGCCGGAAAAACCCGGGCGCGCCGAACAGCGTGGTCATGGTGGCGCGGCTTTCGTTCCAGAGCGCGCGCATCTGCGGCGGCTGCGGCACGGCCTCAAGCCAGTTGCCCGTCAGCCATGGCGCGCCCGTCACCCCCTCCCAGAAGCTGCGCAGCGCCGCCAGCCGGTCGCCGGGCCGGTTGCCGGCGATCAGCGCCCCGTTGATCGACCCGACCGAGATCCCGGCCAGCCATTCCGGTTCCTGCCCGGCGCGCGACAGCGCCTCATAGGCGCCCGCCTGATAGGCGCCAAGCGCGCCGCCGCCCTGCAGGACAAGAATGATCTGTTCGTCCCGATCTGAGGAATCCCGCATATGTCACCATATATACTTGCCACGCTCTGCCACTGGTCGCGGGATGGCAATTCCCGGTAAGCCAATGGTTCAAGATGGAAAGTTATTGGCAATTTCACCGTTTGTCGATGCTTGCGGGCGCCGAGGGCATTTTCGCTGATCGCTGCGCGGATCATTGCCAAGGCCGGTCGGCGCCTTATACTGGACCATGACCCAGCCGGAGCATTCCGCCGATACCCGCATGATCGACGATATTTACGCAAGCAGGGCGGCGCCGCGCCGCAGGCTTGGCCCGGCCTTTTCCCTTAGTGTCCAGAGTTCGCCCGATGTGGTTTGAAATTGCCATCGTCCTTATCCTGATCCTTGTGAACGGGCTTCTGGCCATGTCGGAAATGGCCATCGTCTCGGCCCGGCCGGCGCGGATGAAGGTCATGGCCGAGCGCGGCGATCACGGCGCCGCCATCGCCCTGCGGCTGGCCGAGGAACCGGGGCGCTTCCTGTCCTCGGTCCAGATCGGGATCACGCTGGTGGGCGTGCTGTCGGGCGCGTTCTCGGGCGCGACTCTGGGCGCGCGGCTGGCGGCGGTGCTGCCCTCGCTGGGGGTTCCCGCCTCGCTCGCGCAGCCCCTGGGCATGGGCGGCGTGGTCGTGGTCATCACCTATCTGTCGCTGATCGTGGGCGAACTGGTCCCCAAGCAGCTTGCCCTGCGCGCGCCCGAACGCGTGGCTGCCCGCGTCGCGCCCCTGATGCAGGGCGTCTCGCGCGTGGCGGCGCCGCTGGTCTGGCTTCTGGACCGCTCGGGCCGGCTGGTGCTGGCGCTTCTGGGGCAATCGGGGGATGACCGGCAATCCATCAGCGACGAGGAAATCCGGCTGGTGATCTCCGAGGCCGAGACCGCGGGCGTCATGCACCGCGCCGAGACCGAGATGATCGCCGGGGTCATGCGCATCGCTGACCGCAGCGCGCGGCGGCTGATGACCTCGCGCCGCGATATCGAGGCGCTGGAGGTCGGCGACAGCTGGCAGGTGGTGGCGCGCAAGTTCCGCGACAGCCGCCGCACCCGGCTGCCGGTCGGCGATGGCGACCCCAACAATCTGATCGGCGTGGTGGCCAGCGTCGATCTGCTGTCGCAAAGCCGCAGCGCCGCGTTCGATCTGCGCAATGTCATGCAGCCCGCCCCGATCATCCCCGAGACCATGGACGCCCCCGAGGTCATCGCCCGGCTGCGCGCCTCGCCGGGGCAGATGCTGCTGGTCTATGACGAATACGGCCATTTCGAGGGCGTGGTGACGCCGATGGACGTGCTCGAGGCGATCACCGGCGAATTCGTCGGCTGGGACGATGACGAACCCAAGGTCGTCGAGCGCGAAGATGGCAGCCTGCTGGTCGCGGGCTGGATGCCGGCGGATGAATTCGCCGACCGCCTTGGCGTGCCCCTGCCCGAGGATCACGACTATTCCACCGCCGCCGGGCTGGTTCTGGACCTGACCGGACGGTTGCCGCTGGTGGGCGACCATGTGAACTGGCAGGGCTGGCGGATCGAGGTCGTGGACCTTGACGGCCGCCGCATCGACAAGCTGCTGGTCAGCCGCCTGCCGCGCTGATTTCGGATGACCGCGCGGGCCGGGCCTCAGGCCTGCTCAGCGCAGTTGCACGTTCACCGGCAGGGTCAGCGTCGTCGATCTTCCCGAAGGCGGCGCCGGCAGGCGCGGCAGGCTTGCGGCCTGCCGGTTCAGCACCGCATCGTTCTTGGCATTCCCGGTCGAGCCGGCCAGCCCCGCGCCGCTGACCCGGCCGCTGGCGTCGATGCTGAAGCGGATATTGACCGTGACCGAGCCGCGCCCGGACAGTTTGGACTGGGCGCGCTTCATGTGCCGGGCGACCGTCGCATTCACTTTGGACTGCCAGCCTGCCACCTGCTTCTTGCTGGGGGCACCGGCCTGCGCCTGCGGTGCGGCCGTCCGCTCGCCCTTGGGCGCCTTGAGTTCGGTCGTGGCCTTGCGCGAGGGCTGGGCCTCGGCTTTCTTTTTCTCGCGCTTTTGCGGCTCGGGCTGCTTTTCGCGCGGTTTGCTCGGGGCCTCGGCGATCTCTTCCTTGGGCGGTTCGGGGCGCTCCTTGGGGCGGACGGATTTCTGCAGCACCACCGCATCGGGGGGCGGCGGGAACAGCGAGTTCATGTCCGGCAGCGGCGCAAGCTCGGGCAGCGGCAGCTCGGTGATCTGCTCTTCGGGTTCCGGCTCGGGTTCAGGTTCCGGCTCGGGCTGCGGTTCCGGCTGGGCCTCTTCCTGCTCCTCTTGCTCGACCTCGTCCACTGGTGCGGCGGCTGTGGGCATGGGCGCCAGTTCGATGAAGATCGGATCGGGCAGACCCGGAGGGGCGGCGGCCTCGGCGCGGCTATGGACCCAGATCGCGCCGCCCAGATGCATGGCGGCGACCAAGGTGGCCGAGGCACCCCAAAGCGCCCCCTCAAGCAGCCATGTCCCCCGCCGGCTCATGGTGTCGGACCTGTGGCAGAAGCCGGGGCCGGGGTGGCGGCGGGGGTGGCGGCCGGGGTGGCGGCAGGGGCGGCCTCAAGCCCGACCAGGGCGATCTTGAGATACCCGGTCTCGCGCAGGCTGTTCATCACCCCCATCAGGTCGCCATAGGTCACCGCCGCATCGGCGCGCAGGAAGATGCGCTGTTCGCGGTCGCCATTGGTGGCGCGGGCCAGCACCTCGGCCAGCGTCCCGGCGGGGATGTCCTCATTGCCCAAAGCCAGCGTCAGGTCGGGCTTGACGGTGACATAGACCGGCTGGTCGGGGCGCTTGGCCGGCGTCGCGTTCGAGAC
>JAGPGI010000438.1 GCA_018056045.1 Paracoccus sp. (in: a-proteobacteria) | reverse complement strand
TGGCAGCCCGACTGGACCCAAAACGCCTCTGACGAAAGCCCGAAAGCATGACCCAGACCGGACCCTTCCGCCTGCCTGCCGGCGGCCGCCTGATCGACCGCGCCTATCAGCTTCCGTTCCGCTTTGACGGCCGGCACCTGCGCGGCCTCGTGGGCGATACGCTGGCCTCGGCGCTGCTGGCCAATGGCCAGATGCTGATGGGGCGCAGCTTCAAATATCACCGTCCGCGCGGCCCGATCTCTTGCGGGGTCGAGGAGCCCAATGCCCTGCTGGGGCTTGGTCAGGGCGGCCGGTTCGAGCCGAACCAGCGCGCCACGACGACGCCTTTGGTGGCGGGGATGGTGACCTCGGCGCAGAATTGCTGGCCCAGCCTGACGGCGGATGTCGGTGCGGTGAACAACTGGCTTTACCGCTTCTTTCCGGCGGGCTTCTACTACAAGACCTTCATGTATCCGCGCGGCTTCTGGAAACATGTGTTCGAGCCGATCATCCGCCGCTCGGCCGGTCTGGGCAAGGCCCCGACCGAGGCCGACCCGGACCGCTATGAACAGGCTTACGCGCATGTCGATCTGGTCGTCGTCGGCGGCGGCATCGCCGGCCTGAGCGCGGCGCTGGAGGCCGGGCGGGCGGGCAAATCTGTCTGGGTGCTCGAACAGACCCCGAACTGGGGCGGTCGCACGCCCGCCGATCACGCCGACGGGCAGGCGCGCGTCGACGCGGTTCTGGCCGAGTTGCGGGCGCTGCCCAATGTCACGCTGCGCCGCAATACCATGGCGACCGGGCTTTACGACCACGGCTATCTGCTGGCGCGCGAGGCGCTGGCCGATCACGACCCCAATGCCGGCATTCCGCGCCAGCGGCTTTGGCGCATCCGGGCCGGCCATGTCGTGGTGGCGACCGGCGCGCTGGAACGCCCGCTGAGTTTCGCCGGCAATGATGTGCCCGGCGTGATGCTGGCCTCGGCGGTGCGCGACTATATCGCCGATTACGGTGTCGCCGCGGGCCGCAGCATCGTCGTAGTGACGAATAATGACGACGCCTACCGCACCGCGCTGGCGGCGCTGGATGCAGGGCTGTCGGTTCCCGTCATCATCGACGCCCGCGCCAATGCGGGTGGCGCGCTGCCCGAGGCCGCCCGCGCGCGCGGCATCCGCGTCCTGACGGGCAGCGCCATTGCCGGCGTCAAGGGCGGGCAGGCGGTCGAGGGCGTCAAGATCTGCGCGCAATCCGGCTCGGGCCAAGTGACCGAGGAAATCGCCGCCGATTGCGTCGCCATGTCGGGCGGCTGGTCGCCGGTCGTGCATCTGTGGAGCCATTGCGGCGGCAAGCTGAACTGGAGCGAGACCGAGAGCTTCTTCGCCCCCGACCCGAACCGTCCGCCGACCGGCGCGGATGGCAGGGCCATGGCCAGTGCCGTCGGCGCCGCCTCGGGCGATTTGCTGGTGGCGGCGGCGACCGGCGCGGCCCCGGAATCCGCGACCATGCCGGTCTGGGTCATGCCGACCCATGCCAGCCGCAAGATGAAGTTCAAGATGTGGCTGGATTTCCAGAACGACGTGAAGGTCTCGGATGTCGAGCTGGCCGCGCAAGAGGGATATCAAAGCGTCGAACATACCAAGCGCTATACCACGCTGGGCATGGCGACGGATCAGGGAAAAGTAAGCAATATCAACGGTCTGGCTGTGCTGTCGGGGGCGCTGAACCAGCCGATCCCGGCGACCGGCACGACGACCTTCCGCCCGCCCTATACGCCGCTGACCTTTGGCACCATCGCCGCTGAGGCGCGCGGCGATCTGTTCCAGCCCTTGCGCAAGACGCCGATGCATGACTGGCATCAGGCCAGGGGCGCCCATTGGGAGCCGGTCGGCCATTGGCGCCGCGCCTATTGCTATCCGAAATCCGGCGAAAGCCATGCCGATGCGGTGGCGCGCGAGATTCGCGCCGTTCGGGCCGGGGTGGGAACGCTCGATGCCTCGACCCTTGGCAAGATCATCGTCAAGGGGCCGGATGCAGGCCGGTTCCTCGACATGATGTATACCGGCATGATGTCCAGCCTGCCGGTCGGCAAGTGCCGCTATGGCCTGATCTGCAACGAAAACGGCTTCCTGATCGACGATGGCGTCGCCGCGCGCCTGTCCGAGGATACCTGGCTGGTGCATACCACCACCGGCGGCGCCGACCGCATGCACGGCCATTTCGAGGATTGGCTGCAGACCGAATGGTGGGACTGGCAGGTCTATACCGCCAATGTCACCGAGCAATGGGCGCAGGTCGCCGTGGTCGGCCCCAAGGCGCGTGATCTGCTGGAGCGTCTGGGCGGCATGGATGTCTCGCCCGAGGCTCTGCCCTTCATGGGCTGGGCCGAGGGTGAAATCGCCGGCATTCCCGCCCGCATCTATCGCATCAGTTTCTCGGGCGAGCTCAGCTTCGAGGTGGCGGTGCCTGCGAATCGGGGCCTTGAGCTTTGGGAAAAGCTGCACGCCGCCGGCGCCGATCTGGGCATCAGCCCCTATGGCACCGAGGCCATGCATGTCATGCGCGCCGAAAAGGGCTTCATCATGATCGGCGATGAAACCGACGGCACGGTGATCCCGCAGGATCTGGGCCTTGGCTGGGCGATCTCCAAGAAAAAGCCCGATTATCTGGGCAAGCGCGCGCAAGAGCGCAGCCATATGACCGACCCCGACCGCTGGAAGCTGGTGGGCCTTGAAAGCCTTGACGGGCGTGTGCTGCCCGATGGTGCGCTGGCCGTGGCCGACGGGGTCAATGCCAACCGCCAGCGCCGGACGCAGGGGCGCGTCACCTCGACCTATATGTCGCCGACGCTGAAGGCGCCTATCGCGATGGCGCTGGTCCTGCACGGCCCCGAGCGTATGGGCGAGGTGCTGGAATTCCCCGTCGCGGGTCA
>JAGPGI010000437.1 GCA_018056045.1 Paracoccus sp. (in: a-proteobacteria) | reverse complement strand
GGACCCTTGCCCGTCATCGGCACCGCCGCCGCAGGCCAGCCCTATACCGGCGCGACGCCCCCGGGCAGCGCCATCCGCATCTTTACCGGTGCCCCGGTCCCGGCGGGTTATGACCGCGTGGTCATGCAGGAAATCGTCAGCCGCGACGGCGACACGATCCGTGTGGCCGAGCCCGGCCCCAACCTGAACATTCGCGCACAAGGCAATGATTTCAAGAAAGGATCTGAATTCATGCCCCGGCGCCCGCTGCGCGCCTCGGACCTCGGCCTGATCGCGGCAATGAACCTGCCGCGCGTCACCGTGGCGCGGCGCCCGCGCGTCGCCATTCTTGCCGGCGGCGATGAGCTGGTGCGCCCCGGCACTGATCCCGCCCCCGGCCAGATCATCAGCTCGAACGACATCGCGGTGGCGGCGCTGGCGCGGCAGGCCGGAGGCGATCCGTTCATCCTGCCTTTGGCCCGCGACACCGAAGAATCGCTGCGCGACCGCTTTTCCGAGGCCGAGGGCGCCGACCTGATCGTGACCATTGGCGGCGCCTCGGTGGGCGATCACGACCTGATTGCCCGGGTCGCCGAAGGGCTGGGGATGCGGCGGGCCTTCTACAAGCTGGCCATGCGCCCCGGAAAGCCGCTGATGGCCGGACGCCTTGGCCGCGCCGCCATGCTGGGCCTGCCAGGAAACCCTGTTTCGGCAATCGTTTGCGCGAAACTCTTCATGCAACCACTGATCCGCGCCATGCTGGGCCTGCCGCCCGGCCCCGAGATTGCGCAGGCCATGTTGGCCTGTGATCTGCCGCCCGAGGGCGACCGCCAGCACTATCACCGCGCCCGACTTTTGCCCGGCGCCGGTCTGCCCGAAATCGACCCCTTTTCCGATCAGGACAGTGCCCGGCTGTGGCTGTTGGCCGAAGCCGACGCGCTTCTGGTCCGACCCGCGCATGACCCTGCCCGCAAGGCCGGCGAGCAGGTCTCGTTCCTGGCGCTTTAACGGCTTCTTTACCCGAATCGTCATAAAGATTGACGCAAGGGGTTGAGTCCGCTAGAACATTCAAGGAACATGATGGCACTCGCAGCAGAGCAGGGATCAAATATGCTGACCAAAAAGCAAATCCAGCTGCTTGAATTCATTCAGGCACGCATGGCCCGCGACGGGGTGCCACCCTCGTTCGACGAAATGAAGCTGGCGCTGGATCTGCGCTCGAAATCGGGAATACATCGCCTCGTGACCGCCCTTGAAGAACGCGGGTTCATCCGCCGCCTCCCGCATCGCGCCCGCGCGCTGGAAATCGTCCGCCTGCCCGATACGCTGAGCAAAGGGACCGGCTTTCAGCCCCGGGTGATCGAGGGCAGCGCCCCCGAACGCCCCGCCCCCCTGCCGCGTGGTGCGCTGGAAATCTCGGTCTCGGCGGTGGAACTGCCGGTCATGGGCCGCATCGCCGCCGGCGTCCCGATCGAGGCCATCTCCGAGGTATCGCATCACATCGCCGTCCCGGGCTCGATGCTGGCCGGGCAGGATCGCCATTATGCGCTTGAAGTCAAAGGCGATTCCATGATCGAGGCGGGGATCAACGACGGCGACGTCGTGGTCATCCGCGAACAGACGACCGCCGAAAATGGCGACATCATCGTTGCCCTTGTCGAGGGGCACGAGGCGACGCTGAAACGCTATCGCCGCAAGGGCGGCATGATTGCGCTGGAGGCGGCCAACCCCGCCTATGAGACCCGCGTCCTGCCCGAGGACAAGGTCCGCGTGCAAGGCCGTCTGGTCGGGCTGATCCGCAGCTACTGATGCGCTGCCGGCGCGGGTTTTCCGCGCCCGGCGACGCGCTGCCACAACCGCAGGTCATTCACTTGCGCGACACTTGCACCCAAGCGGCGTTGCGGGCCGCTGGTGGCTGGGGTAAACCATGGGGCAAAAGCGACAGATCAAGGATAATCCATGCGCGCTCTGACGTTCCGCATCTTCGCCGTGGCCATGCTGTTTGCGCTGCCGGCGCGGGCTTTCGACACCAATGCGCGCGCCGCCTGGGTCTATGACGTGGCCACCGGCACCGTGCTGATGGAAAAGAACGCCGACGAGCCCTTGCCGCCGGCCTCGATGTCCAAGCTGATGACCGTCTACATGCTCTTCGAGGCCCTCAAGGAGGGACGGCTGCAAATGGATACCCGCCTGCCCGTCTCGACCAAGGCGCGGCAGATGCAGGGCTCGACGATGTTCCTGAACGAACAGGACCGCCCCACCGTCGAGGAACTGATCAAGGGCATCATCGTGCTGTCCGGCAATGACGCCTGCGTCGTCGTCGCCGAGGGGCTCGCCGGCACCGAAGAGGCCTTTGCCCGTCAGATGACCGAACGCGGCAAGGCGCTGGGGCTGACCAATTCGACCTTTGCCAATGCCTCGGGCTGGCCTGATCCGCGCCACCGCATGTCGGTGCATGATCTGGGCGTGCTGGCCCAGCATCTGGTTCAGGACTTCCCCGAGCATTACAAGAACTTCGCCATCGAGGAATGGCGCTTCGACAATCGCGCGCCCGCGAACCGCCACAACCGCAACCCGCTTCTGGGACTGGGGATTGGTGCGGATGGCCTCAAGACCGGCCATACGCAAGAGGCGGGCTATGGGCTGGTCGGATCGGCCATTCAGGGCGACCGGCGGGTGATTTTCGTGATTTCGGGCCTTCCCACCGACAAGGCCCGCGCCGAAGAGTCCGAGCGCATCGTCAGTTGGGCCTATCGCCAGTTCACCATGCGCACCATCGTCCCCAAGGGCGAGATCGTCGCTGAAGCCCCGGTCTGGCTGGGCAAGAAAGGCAAGATCGGCCTGACCACGGACGATGGCGTCAAGGTTCTGATTCCGGCCGGCGCGCAATCGGGCATCACCGCCGAGGCGGTGTTCAAGGGTCCGATCG
>JAGPGI010000436.1 GCA_018056045.1 Paracoccus sp. (in: a-proteobacteria) | reverse complement strand
TATGGTCGCCGGCGGCAACAAGGATGCAGCCGTGAAATGGTATGCGCGCGGCTATTATTACGAAGCAAAGCGCAAAGGCCTTCTGGAAGAAACCGGCCTGCGCTGAAAGACAACAGGGACAGTGAATCGAAAAGGGCGGCCCCAAGGGGTCGCCCTTTTTACGTCACAGCTTGCGGTTATAGCGGATAAAGGGCGAACGCTGCCCCACCCGGTCGTAAAGCATGCGGCCGGGGTAATTGTCCTCGGCGGTCAGCCAATAGACGTTCGGGACGCCGGCGCGGTCGGCCGCCTCATAGACGCCTTCGATCAGGGCGCGGGCGACGCCCCGGCCCCGCGCCTCGGCGGCGGTGTAGAGGTCCTGCAGATAGCAGACGCCCTCGTCGCGCCACAGGTTGGGGTGAAAGACGTAATGCGTCAGCCCCAGCAGCTTGCCATCGGCCTCATGGACCAGCCCGTGAAAATCGCGCGCGTCCTGCGCCATCAGCCGCGCAAAGGCCTTGTCATAGAATTCCGCCGGGCGGTCGGGGAAATTGTAAAAGCTCTGATAACCCTCATAGAGCCGCTGCCAGCCCTTGCGGTCGCTTTCGCGCAATTCGCGGATCATCGCTGCCTCCTCACCATGAATGCAAGCCGCTCGAACAGCGCCACATCCTGTTCGTTCTTCAAGAGCGCACCATGCAGGCGCGGCAGCATCTCGCCCGCCGGACGCCTCAGATCCTCGGGCGACAGGTCCTCGGCAAGGATCAGCTTGAGCCAGTCCAGAAGCTCGCTGGTCGAGGGCTTTTTCTTCAGCCCCTGCGCGCCGCGCAGTTCAAGGAACTGGTTCAGCGCCTCGTCCAGCAGGCGCGGTTTCAGGCCGGGGAAATGCACGTCGACGATGCGCTTGAGGGTCTCGGCATCAGGGAAACGGATATAGTGAAAGAAGCAGCGGCGCAGGAAGGCGTCGGGCAATTCCTTTTCATTGTTCGAGGTGATCACAACCACCGGTCGATGCCGGGCACGAATCGTCGCGCCGGTCTCATAGACATGGAACTCCATCCGGTCGAGTTCCTGCAAAAGATCGTTGGGGAATTCGATATCGGCCTTGTCGATCTCGTCGATCAGCAGGACCACCTTGGCCTCGGCCTCAAAGGCCTGCCACAGCTTGCCCTTGCGGATGTAATTGCCGATGTCATGGACCCGCGCCTCGCCCAATTGGCTGTCGCGCAGGCGCGAGACGGCATCGTATTCATAAAGCCCCTGCTGGGCGCGGGTGGTCGATTTCACATTCCATTCCAGAATCGGAAGGCCAAGACTTGCAGCCACTTGCCGGGCAAGCTCGGTTTTGCCGGTGCCCGGCTCGCCCTTGACCAGCAACGGACGCTCGAGCGTGATCGCGGCATTCACCGCCACCGCAAGATCGGGCGGCGCGATATAGGCTTCGGTCGAGGAAAACTGCATCTGCCATCCTTTGCGGAAATTCCCGCAAACCTAGCCAGCGCCCGGGGCCTTCGCAAGCCGCCGGGAAAGGTAACGGAATGGGCTAGTGACAAGCGCGCCATCATCCTTTATGCGGACCGCAAGGACCGGGATACAGGCACCCGGCTCCCGGAGGAACGATGAAAGCCCAAACCTTTCTGCCCGAAGATTACCGTCCGGCCGAAGACGAGCCTTTCATGAACGAGCGGCATCTGGAATATTTCCGCCGCAAGCTGATTGCATGGAAACAAGAGCTTCTGGACCAGTCCGCCGAGACCCTCGAGGGCTTGCAGGACAGCGCACGCAACGTCCCCGATCTGGCCGACCGCGCGTCCGAGGAAACCGACCGCTCGCTGGAACTGCGCACCCGTGACCGCCAGCGCAAGCTGGTCAGCAAGATCGACTCGGCGCTGCGCCGCATCGAGACCGGCGAATACGGCTATTGCGAAATGACCGGCGAGCCGATCAGCCTGAAGCGGCTGGATGCGCGCCCCATCGCCACCATGACGCTTGAGGCGCAGGAACGCCACGAACGCCGCGAGCGCGTGCATCGCGACGACTGACGCCGACGACATGGCCCCCGGCCCGCCGCTGTCCGGCGGGCTTTTGTCACAAGAATGGGTGACCTTTCGATGTCAGCCCTGAACGATTTCCCCGTGACCATCATCGGCGCCGGCATTGCCGGCCTGACCGCCGCCTGCGCCTTGGCGCAGCTTGGCGCGCGCGTCACCGTGCTGGAACGCGCGGGCGCCCTGCGCGAAGTGGGCGCGGGCCTGCAGATCTCTCCCAATGCGGTGCGGGTCCTGACCGCGCTTGGCCTGTGGGATCGCTTCGAGGCGATCTCGGCCCGTTCGGAGCGGGTCGAGCTGCGCGATTCCGCCGGACGGCAGGTGGCGCGGCTGGATCTGGCCCGCCATCGCCCCACGGATCGTTTCCGCATGGTCCATCGCGCCCGGCTGGTCGCCATGCTGGAGAAGGCCGCCCGCGACGCCGGGGTCGAGGTCGTTCTGGGCCATGAGGTCGACGACCTGCCGGACGCGCCGCTGCTGATCGGCGCCGACGGGCTGAAAAGCCGCCTGCGCCGCGAACTCAACGGCCCCGAGGTGCCGTTCTTTACCGGCCAGACCGCATGGCGGACGCTGATCCCGGCCGAACCCGATGCCGCCCCCGTCGCGCAGGTCTTCATGGGGCCGGGCCGGCATCTGGTCAGCTATCCGCTGGGCTTTGGCCTGCGCAATATCGTTGCCGTGGTCGAGCGCCCGGACTGGCAGGACGAGGGCTGGTCCCTGCCCGGCGATCCGGCCGAGCTGCGCGCGGCATTCGCGCGTTTCGGCGGCCCGGTGCAGGACTGGCTGGCGCGCGTGGACAGGGTCGGTGTCTGGGGGCTGTTCCGCCACACGGTCGCCGCGCATTGGCAGGATGGCAGCCGCGCGCTGATCGGCGACGCCGCGC
>JAGPGI010000435.1 GCA_018056045.1 Paracoccus sp. (in: a-proteobacteria) | reverse complement strand
GCCTCGCCCGCGTCGCCATCATAGACATAGGCGGCATAGACAAGGTTCTGGGCCGGCATGGCGGTTCCTCCGGCATGAAATCGAAAGAACGCCATTAGTCCCGCTGAACCTTGCCGGGACAGGCCGATCCGGCGTCACTACCCCTTGGGCGGGATCGAAT
Organism: Paracoccus sp. (in: a-proteobacteria); assembly: GCA_018056045.1. Classification (GTDB taxonomy): domain Bacteria; phylum Pseudomonadota; class Alphaproteobacteria; order Rhodobacterales; family Rhodobacteraceae; genus Paracoccus. Next base: position 2,753 of record JAGPGI010000435.1, on the reverse strand, counting down.
AGGTCATCGAGCAGCGCGCCACCGGCTGATCCACCCCGTCCGAGCGGATCAGCACATCGCCCACCGCCAGCACGCGCCCCAGCTTGAGGATGCGGCACTCCGCCAGCAGATCGCGCCCCGCCTCGGGCTTGCGCATGAAATCGACCGAGGCATTGGTGGTCACGGCCAGCGCCACCTCGCCGATCCGGGCCAGAATCGCCAGATAGATGGTGACATCGGCCAGTGCAAACATGGCGGGGCCGCTGACCGTGCCGCCGGGGCGCAGGTGGCGGTCATCGACCCTGAGCCGCGCCACCAGCATCTGCGCATCCACCGATTCGACCCGGACCTGATCCGATATCTGCGGAAACACCCGATCCAGAAACCCGTTCAGCGTCACGCAATCCATTGCAAGTGCCATGCTTTCCCCCTGCCCCGCACGCAGCTAGACTGAAACGCAGGACCCGGCGATGGCAAGCCGCATCGTAATGTCAGCAAGGGAGACGAGGATGAAGGACGGTAACCCGCAGCCGCTTGTGCTGCGTCAGGATCAGGGGCCGGTCGCGCGGCTGGTCCTCAACAGCCCCGGAAACTTCAACGCCCTGTCACTGGCCATGATTGACGCGCTGGTTGCGGCGCTGGACGAGATCGCAGCCGATGACAATGTCCGCGTGGTGATTCTGGCGGCGACCGGCAAGGCCTTTTCCGCCGGCCATGACCTGCGCGAAATGCAGGCCGCGCGCGCGGATGGCGATGCCGGCCGCGCCGCCTATGAGAAGCTGTTTTCACGCTGCGCCGCGATGATGCAGAAAATCCCCGCCCTGCCCCAGCCGGTCATCGCCGAGGTGCAGGGCATCGCCACCGCCGCCGGTTGCCAGCTGGTCGCAAGCTGCGACATGGCCGTTGCGGCCGAGGGCGTCCGGTTCGGCGTCAATGGCGTCAATATCGGGCTGTTCTGCGCGACACCCATGGTTGCGCTGTCCCGCGCCATCCCGCCCCGCGCCGCCTTTGAATATCTGGTCACCGGCGAGTTCATGGATGCGCCCCGCGCCCGCGAACTGGGCCTGATCAACCGCATTGCCCCGCCCGAACAACTGGCCGCCCAGACCATGGCGCTGGCCGAGGTGATCGCCGCAAAGCTGCCTGCCGCCGTGCGGCTGGGCAAGCGCGCCTTTCACCAGCAATCCCGCATGGGCTTGGGCGAGGCCTATGCCGCGACCGGCCCGGTCATGTGCGAGAACCTGATGCGCGCCGACACCGCCGAGGGCATTCAGGCATTTCTGGAAAAACGCCCGCCTGACTGGGACTAGCCGACCAGCGCCAGCCCCGGAAAGGCCTCAAGCAGCCAATAGGCAAATCGGGCGAAGTCGCCGCGATACAGCGCCACCCCGACGATGACCAGCAACGCGCCCATGACGCGCTCGATCAGCCGCAGATGCGGCTTGATGCGGTTCATCAGCCCCATGGCGCGGTTGATGAAGATCGCCGACAGCAGAAACGGCAACCCCAGCCCCAAAGCATAGATCGCAAGCAGTGCCATGCCCCGCTCGACCGCCGCGCCGCCGGCAGCCAGCGACAGGATCATGCCCAGTTGCGGGCCGATGCAGGGCGTCCAGCCAAAGGCGAATGCCAGCCCCAGCACATAGGCCCCCAGCGCGCTGCCACCGCGATCACCGACATCCATCCGCGCCTCGCTGTCCAGAAAGGGGATGCGGAACAGGCGCAGGAAATGCAGGCCCATGATGACGATCACCACGCCCGAGGCTTTGACCAGATATTCCTGATACTGCAAAAACAGCCGCCCAAAGGCCGAGGCCGCCATACCCATCAGCAAAAAGACCGTCGACAGGCCCAGCACGAAGAACAGCGCCGGCACGACCGCGCTGCGTTCGCCCGATTTCAGCCCGCCGACCCCCACCCCGGTCATATAGGCCAGATAGGGCGGCACGATCGGCAGCACGCAGGGCGACAGGAATGACAGGATACCGGCCAGCAACGCGACCATCGCGGCGGGCAGGAAGGCGGCGTCGGCAAGCTCGATTCCAAACATGAGCGGCAGATTGCGCCATGAAAAAGGCGCGGGAAAGCCCCGCGCCCCTCACACTTTTGTCATGGCCGACAGGGCATTACCCCAAGGACCACCAGCCTCGACGCTTGGGACGCGTATCCTCGACCTCGGCCAGTTCCGGCTCGGGCATCGGCGCCGGCGCGGCAGGGGCCGGGTTTTCCGGGGCCTGCGCGGTCTCGGCCTCGGCCTCGGCCAGTTCCGGCTGAGGCGCGATCTCCACCACGAAGGCGTTGGCTTCCGCCGCGACGGTCACCTCAGCGGCAGGCGCCTCTGCGACAATCTGCGCAGGCTCGGCAGGGGCCGGATCGGCGGGCAGATCGGCCGGAAGCGCGCTCAGATCGACGATCTCGGCCGTCTCGACGACGGTTTCGACAGCGACGGCTTCGACCTGCGATTCGGCGCCAGCCTCGGCATCGTCCGATTTGCGGCGGCGCGAGCGGGTCCGACGGCGCGGCTTGGCCTCATCCTCGGCGGCGGCGGCTTCGGGCTCGGCACCCGCTTCAGCGGCATCGGCCTCGACAGCCTCGGCAGCGTCGGCCTGCGCCTCGTCGTCGCCATTCTTGCCACCGCGACGGCGGCGACGGCGACGGCGACGTTTGCCGCCATTCTCGCCCTGATCGCCGGCCTCGTTGCGCGCCTCATCGGCGCCCTCGGCTTCGGTCGCGTCCTCGGTCGCCTCTTCGACCTCGTCCACGATCTCATCCTC
>JAGPGI010000433.1 GCA_018056045.1 Paracoccus sp. (in: a-proteobacteria) | reverse complement strand
TCCAGCCCCGCCAGCACCTGCATCTCCATGCCCTCGACATCCAGCTTGATGAAGTCGGGGCGCTCATCCGCCAGCAGATTGTCGCCGGTTTCGACCGCGATTTCGCCGGTGCCTGCGGTCAGTTTCGTCGCGCCAAGGTTGCGGTCATGCCGCCCCATGCCAAAGCCGCCGCCTGCATGATCCGACAGGCCAAGGCCGAGGTGATCGGTCACGATCACGTCCTCAAGGCGGTTCAGCAGGATATTCGCCATCAGCGGCGCCAGGGACAGCGGATTGGGCTCGAACACGATGACCCGCGCCGCCCGCATGTGACGGGCGAAAAAGATCGCGTGATTGCCGATATTGGCGCCGATATCGACGATGGTCGCGCCCTGCGGCACGCGCCGTTCCAGAACCGCCAGTTCGGCGGCCTCATAGAACCTGCCCTGCCGCAATTCGCGCTGGATCGGGTCATTGCGGAAATTCAGCGCAAAGCTGAGGCCGCCCCAATGCACCAGCTCAAAGGGCGGAAACGCCACCGGCCGCTGTTCGGCCAGCGCGGCACGCGCAGCCGCGAGATCGAAATATGACGCATCCGTCAATTCCGGTCTCGGCAACTGGGTCAATGCTTGCGTCTGCTGGTTCATGTCCAATCGGGTCGCAGGGGGTTCGTTGGTCTTGCCTTCACTCACTCAACAGTCACTGAGGTGCCTGAAGCCGCCACCATCAGCATGTTGTTGATGACTTCATAATCCAGATCGACGCCGACCACGGCATTGCCGCCAAGCTGGCGGGCGCGGTCCTGCATCTCGGTAAGTGCGATCTTGCGGGCCTCGGCAAGCGCCGTTTCGTAAGCGCCAGAGCGGCCGCCGACGATGTCGCGGATGCCGGCGAAAAGATCGCGAAAGATATTGGCGCCGATGATGGTCTCGCCGGTGACGACGCCATGATAGGCGGTGATGCGGCGGCCTTCCAGCGTGGGGGTGGTGGAAACGATCATCCGACCGACCCCTCAAGGCTGATCGCCACCAGGGATTGCGCCTCCATGGCGAACTCCATCGGCAGGGCCTGCAACACGTCGCGCACGAAGCCGTTCACGATCACCGCCACGGCCTGTTCCTCGTCCATGCCGCGCGAACGGCAATAGAACAGCTGGTCGTCATCGACCTTGCTGGTGGTGGCCTCGTGCTCGACCCGCGACGAGGTGTTTTTCACCTCGATATAGGGCACGGTATGGGCGCCGCATTTGTCGCCGATCAGCAGGCTGTCGCATTGTGTATAGTTGCGGCTGTTCGTCGCGCGCGGATGCATGCTAACCAGACCGCGATAGGTGTTCTGCGCCTTTCCGGCCGAAATTCCTTTGGAAACAATGCGCGAGCGGGTGTTCTTGCCAAGATGGATCATCTTGGTCCCGGTATCGGCCTGCTGCATGTTGTTGGCGATGGCGATGGAATAGAACTCGCCCTGCGCCTCGTCGCCGCGCAGGATGCAGGACGGGTATTTCCAGGTGATCGCCGATCCGGTTTCCACCTGTGTCCACATCACCTTGGCGCGGGCCTCGCGGCAATCGGCGCGTTTGGTGACAAAGTTGTAGATGCCGCCCTTGCCCTCTTCGTCGCCGGGGAACCAGTTCTGGACGGTCGAGTATTTCACCTCGGCATCTTCCAGAATGACGATTTCCACCACGGCGGCATGCAGCTGGGCCACGTCGCGCTTGGGCGCGGTGCAGCCTTCCAGATAGCTGACGTAAGAGCCCTTGTCGGCGATGATCAGCGTGCGCTCGAACTGGCCGGTGTTTTCGGCATTGATGCGGAAATAGGTCGACAGCTCCATCGGGCAGCGGGTGTTCGGCGGGATATAGACGAAGGATCCGTCCGAAAAGACCGCCGAATTCAGCGTGGCAAAGAAATTGTCCGATTGCGGCACCACGCTGCCCAGATATTTCTGGACCAGTTCGGGATGCTCGCGGATCGCCTCGCTGATCGAACAGAAAATGACGCCGGCCTTCGCCAGCTCGTCCTTGAAGGTGGTGCCGACGCTGACGCTGTCAAAGACGGCATCCACCGCCACCTTACGCCCCTCGGCGGGGGTGTCGCCGGCGCCTTCGATCCCTGCCAGGATCATCTGTTCCTTCAGCGGGATGCCCAGTTTCTCATAGGTCGCCAGCAGCTTGGGATCGACCTCGTCCAGCGATTTCGGCTTTTCGGCCATGCTTTTCGGACGGGCATAATAATACTGGTCCTGATAATCGATCTCAGGATAGTTCAGCATCGCCCATTTCGGTTCGACCATGGTCTGCCAGCGCCGGAACGCCTGCAGCCGCCATTCGGTCATCCATTCCGGTTCGTCGTTCTTTTTCGAGATCAGCCGGACGATGTCCTCATTGACGCCCTTGGGGGCGTATTCCATCTCGATCTCGGTGTCCCAGCCGTATTTGTAGGACCCCATGTTCTGGACGGTCTCGACGGTCTCGCGGTCTACGCCCTCGCGGACTTCGATTGCTTCGCTGATTTCAACAGCCATCTCAAACCTTTCCTGCGGTCGCCCGCGTGTCATTCCTTTGCCGCCAGCGATCATGGGCCGCCAGCCAGGCATCCGCAAAACGCATCACGTCCCGAGCGTCCGTCACCGGACCGATCGAGACGCGGATCGCATCACCCGCCCGTTCCGGCGCGATTCCCATGGCCGTCAGGACAGAACTGGGGCGAACCTTGCCCGAAGAACAGGCCGAGCCCGCCGAGACGGCAAAACCGGCCAGATCCATCTGCATCACCTGTGTCTCTCCGCGCCAGCCCGGCGTCAGGATCGACAATGTATTGGGCAAACGGCGGGATTCGCGTCCCGGAAATGTAACCATTTCTGACCCGGATTCCAGTCTGGCCATCAGCGAATCGCGTATTTCTGACATTTTTTCTGCGATTCCTTGATCCAGATCATTCTG
>JAGPGI010000434.1 GCA_018056045.1 Paracoccus sp. (in: a-proteobacteria) | reverse complement strand
AGCTTGATCTGGCCGGACGGCTTGGCGCCGAGACCGGCGTGAACGGCGCCCGCGAAGACACGATCGCCCGCCTGAACGAGCTGACCGATGGCGAGGGGCCGGCGGTGATCATCGAGGCCGCCGGCGCTGGCGCCACCTTCCGGCAGGCTGTGGATGCGGTCGCCGCCTGCGGGCGGGTGGTCTATGTCGGCTATACCAGCGCCGAGGTGTCCTATGAGACGCGGCTCTTTCCGATGAAGGAGATCGAGATCTACGGCTCGCGCGGGGCGACCCTTGCCGATTTCCACGCTGTCATCGCGCATCTGCGCGGGCATCCCGAACTGGCCGATCTGATCGTGACGCGGATGCCCCGGCTTGAGGCCGCCGCCGGGGCGTTGCGCGACTGGGCCAGCGCGCCCGGCGCGGTCACCAAGATCATCATCGACATGGGGGCGGCGTGATGGCGGCCGGTCTTTCCGCCTATGCGCTGGACGGCCACCGGGTTTTTCTGACCGGCGGCAGCGGCGGGCTGGGGCGCGGCATCGCGCGCTGCCTGCTCAATGCGGGCGCCAGCGTGATCCTGTCTGGCACCAGCGCGGCAAGGCTGGCCGAGGCGCGCGACGCCCTCGGGGGCCTCGGGGGCACGGTCGCCACGGTGGTCCATGACGTCACCCGCTGCGATCAGGCCGAGGCGCTGGCCGCCCGCGTCGCCCGGGACCATGGCCCGGTCACCGCGCTGATCAACAATGCCGGCAACACCGTCAAGAAACCGGTGGCGCAGATGACCGACACCGATTTCGCCTCGGTCATGGATACGCATGTCGCCGGGGCCTTTGCCCTGACCCGGGCCTTTTTGCCGCAGATCCGCGCCTCGGGCCGCGGCTCGGTGCTGTTCACCGCCTCGATGGCCTCCTATCTGGGGATCCCGCATATCATCGGCTACTCCGCCGCCAAGACCGCCATTCTGGGCATGGTCCGGGCATTGGCCAGCGAATTGGCGCCCGATGGCGTCCGCGTGAATGGCGTGGCGCCGGGCTGGATCGGCACCGAGATGGTGCGCAAGAACACCTCCGCCGATCCGCAGCGGCTGGCCAGGATCATGGCGCGCATCCCGATGGAGAAGTTCGGCCAGCCCGAGGATATCGGCTGGGCCATGGCCTATCTGCTCTCGCCCGCCGCGGGCTATGTCACCGGACAGGTTCTCGCGGTGGATGGCGGCGCGCAATCCGGGTTCTAGGGGCCGAAACGTCCCCTAACCCCGGCTCAGCAGGTCCGAGCGGAAGGACGCGTCCAGCCGGCGCATATAGGTTTCCGCGCAGCACATATGGTCATGCATGACCCGCGCCGCGCCCGCTGCATCGCCCGCCCTGAACGCCTCGAGAAGCGCGCGGTGACTGGTGATATTGGCCTCGCCGAAATGTTCGTGCTCGCGCATGCTCTCGGTGCGGTAGCTGACCAGATCGCGCAGCATGCTGTTCAGAAACCGGCACATGAAGACCAGGATCACATTGTCCGAGGCGTCGCACAGGATGTCGTGGAACTCGGTCTCGGCCCGGCGCACCAGGGCGCGGTCCTGCCTGAGATTGGCCGCCTCGCAGACGCGGATATTCTCCTCGAGCCGCTCCATGTGGCGCGCCGAAAGCTTGCCGGTGACATTCTGGGCCAGAATGACCTCGAGCGATTTGCGCAGCTCGTAGACATGCGCGAAATCCAGCTTTTGGAAATGCAGGTATTGGCGCAGCTGATGCGTCATGATGTCGATCGAGGCATGCTGGATTTCCGGCCCGCCATTCGGCCCCGAGACCATCAGCACCAGCCCCTCGACCTCAAGCGCCTTGAGCGCCTCGCGGATGGTGCTTTTCGAGCAGCCGAAATGCTCCATCAGCGCGCGCTCATGGGGCAAGCGGTCGCCGGGGCGCAGATCGTCGCGGGCGATCCGGCGACGGATTTCCTCGGCGACCTGATCCGACAATTTGATCCGGGTCAGCCTGCGTGTCTTGCCCGCCGGCGCGTCCTGCTCCATCGCGGCCCTTCAGTCGTGCCAGTTGGTCCCGGAATCCAGCGGATATATGGGACGGGAAAGTTTTTTGAAGGCAAAGAAATCGTAATCCGATGCCGTGACGCCCGCACTTGCGCATTCGATCACGGCTTTTGCAAGCGGCTCGAAAACCGGGCGGCAATACATGCGTGATTTCAGATGCAGAAAGCGCGCGGCGGCGGGATCAAGGTCCAGGCTGGAAAAGCAGCCCAGATCCAGCGGCTCATGGGGTTCCTCGCAGATGACGATCCGCGCCCGGCCGGTATCGAAGGCCGCGGCGCGACCCATCGACAGTTCCTGACCGTGATAGATCGGGCCGCTGACCCGGTAGCGCCCGTCCGAGAGCGCCGCCACCCGGCCGCTGAGCCTGAGCGGCGGGCGCGGCGCGGGCAGGCCCTCGGCGGGGGACTTGTTGCCAAGGCTGATCGTGACCTGCGCGCCCGCCCCGGCCGCGAAAAGCCGGGCGACGGTTTCGGGGTCCGCGATCGGACCGACCAGAATGCCGTCATGGCCCGCCGCCAGCAGCTCCTCCAGCACGTCCATCACGTCGCAACTGCCGCCCGACATGCAATTGTCGCCATGATCCAGCAGCAGGACCGGCCCCTTTCTGTCGGCCGCCCCGTCGGCCGCCCGGTCGGCAGTCTCGTCGGCAGTCCCGTCGATCAATGCGGCGGCGCGGGCGATGGATTGCACCAGCGGCTCCTCGGCATAGACATATTCGGCGCGCCGCCGCCACGCCTCGCGGCCCAGCTCGCGCGCGACCTCGGCGGCGCGCCGGGGCGTGTCGGCAACCGCGACGATGGAAAGGCCGGTTTCCGCCATGTCCGAGATCGGAAAGCCGCCAAAGACTGTCACCGCCTGCACGCCCGGCCGGGTTTCGGCCTGCCGCGCCAGCGCGACCAG
>JAGPGI010000432.1 GCA_018056045.1 Paracoccus sp. (in: a-proteobacteria) | reverse complement strand
TTCGGCGGCGCTTTACAGCGCCATGGATTTCATCGCCGCCGGGCGGGGGCGCATCGCGCTGGTCGTGGGCGCGGAAAAGATGACCGCCATTCCCGGCGCCGATGTCGGCGAGGTGCTGCTGAGCGCCTGCTACCGCGCCGAGGAATCCGAGGTCAGCGGCGGCTTTGCCGGCATTTTCGGCCAGATCGCCAATACCTATTTCCAGCGTCATGGCGACCGCTCCGAGGAACTGGCGATGATCGCTGCCAAGAACCACCAGAACGGCACCCGCAACCCCTATGCCCATATGCAAAAGGAGTTCAGCACCGCGTTCTGCAACACCGTGTCCGACAAGAATCCGCTGGTGGCGGGGCCGCTGCGGCGCACCGACTGTTCGCTGGTTTCGGACGGGGCGGCGGCGCTGGTCTTGGCCGATGCCGAGACGGCGGCGGCGATGCAGCGCGCCATCCGCTTTCGCGCCCGCGCCCATGTCAACGATTTCATGGCGCTGTCGCGCCGCGACCCCATCGCCTTCGAGGGGCCGCATCGCGCATGGGCAGCGGCGCTGGCCAGCGCCGGCGCCCGCATCGACGATCTGGATCTGGTCGAGACCCATGACTGTTTCACCATGGCCGAGATGCTGGAATATGAGGCCATGGGCCTCGCCCCGCGCGGCGAGGGCTGGCGCGTCATCCGCGAGGGCCGGACGCATTTTGACGGCGCGCTGCCGGTCAATCCCTCGGGCGGGCTGAAATCGCGCGGCCATCCCATCGGCGCCACGGGTGTGTCCCAGCATGTCATGGTCGCCATGCAGCTGATGGGCGAGGCCGGCGAGATGCAGGTGCCGGGCGCGGCGCTGGCCGGGGTCTTCAACATGGGCGGCGCCGCCGTCACCAGCTATGTCTCGGTCATGGAGCGGGCGAAATGAGCACTGCCGCGACACCGGCCTCGACCCGGGTGATGAACCTTGCGCATTTCGTGACTCAGGCGCGGCTGCGCGGCCCCGACGACGTGGCGCTGGTCTGGCGCGACCGGACCTGGAGCTGGGCCGAGCTCGATGCCCGCATCGACGCCATGGCCGCCGCGCTACAGGATCTGGGCGTGGTCAAGGGCGACCGGGTGCTGGTGCAGTCGCAAAACTGCAACCAGATGTTCGAGGCGATGTTCGCCTGTTTCCGCGTCGGCGCCGTCTATGTGCCGATGAATTTCCGCCAGACCCCCGAGGATGTCGCCTTTCAGTCGCAGGTCGCGGGCGCAAAGGGGATGATCTGCAACGAGATCTTCCCCGATCATGCTGCCGCCGCCACGGATGTCGCCTTTCGCATCGTCATCGGCGAGGCCGATTGGGGCCGCCCCTATGAGGCGCTGGTCGAGGCGTATATGGGGCGCCGCCCGGTCGAGGTCGCGGTGGACCGTGACGATCCCTGCTGGTTCTTCTTCACCTCGGGGACGACCGGCAAGCCCAAGGCCTCGGTGCTGACCCATGGCCAGATGGGGTTCGTGGTCACCAACCATCTGTGCGATCTGATGCCCGGGCTGACGCGGGCGGATGCCTCGCTGGTGGTGGCGCCGCTGTCGCATGGCGCGGGGGTGCATCAGCTGACGCAGGTGGCGCGCGGGGTCAAGACCGTACTGATGCCCTCGGAGCGCTTCGACGTCGCCACCGCATGGGAGCTGATCGCGCGCTGGCGCGTCTCGACCATGTTCACCGTGCCCACGATCCTCAAGATGATGGTCGAGGATGCCAGCGTGGACGCCTTTGACCATTCCTCGCTGCGCTATGTCGTCTATGCCGGCGCGCCGATGTTCCGCGAGGATCAGAAGCGGGCGCTGGCCAAGCTGGGCCCGGTTCTGGTGCAGTATTACGGGCTGGGCGAGGTGACCGGCGCGATCACCGTCCTGCCGCCCGAGCATCACCACGCGGATGACGGCCCCGAGGTGCGGCTGGCGACCTGCGGCTTTGACCGGACCGCCATGCAGGTGCAGGTCCAGCGCCCCGATGGCAGCCCCTGCGATCCGCATGAGACGGGCGTCGTCTGCGCCATCGGCCCCGCCGTCTTTGCCGGCTATTACAACAACCCCGAGGCCAATGCGAAAAGCTTTCGCAACGGCTGGTTCCTGAGCGGCGATCTTGGCTATGTCGACGAGCAGGGCTTTCTGTTCCTGACCGGGCGCGAAAGCGACATGTTCATTTCCGGCGGCTCGAACATCTATCCGCGCGAGATCGAGGAAAAGATCCTGCAGCATCCGGCGATTTCCGAGGTGGCCGTGGTCGGCGTCCCCGACCCGTTCTGGGGCGAGGTCGGCTATGCCGTCTATGCGCTTCAGCCCGGCCAGAGCGTCAGCGAGGACGATCTGGCGGCCTTCACCGCCGCCAAGGTTGCCCGCTACAAGCAGCCCAAGCGCTTCATCCAGTGGGAGGCGCTGCCGAAATCGGCCTATGGCAAGATCACCAAGAAGATGATCCGCGACGAGTTGGCGGCGCGCGGCCAGTTGCCCGATGCGGAGCCGGTGGCATGAGCGCGCCGCTGGCCCGGCTGGCCCATAAGGGCCCGCGCGGCGCGCAGCGCATCTTCTGGGGCGCGGCGGATCTGCGGCCCGTCGCAGGGGTGCTGCGCGCTGGGGAAAACATCTGTGCGGGCCTTGGCCGGATCTATGCCGAGGCGGGCTGCCGGGGCGGCGTGACCTCATTTGACGCTGTAAGCTGCGATCCGCTGTTCTATGTCGGCCCCGCCGAATCGCGCGATCCGGCTTTTGCGGCCTATTATTCGGAACAGTTTCTTGCCGATCCGGGCCAGCCGATCCGGGGCAGCTCGGTCACCGTGGGCCTGCGCGACGGGGCGCCCTTCTTTCATTGCCACGGGCAATGGCTGGTCGGGGGCCAGCCGGTCATGGGCCATCTGCTGCCGCATGAGACCTTTGTGGCCGCCGATTGCCCGATC
>JAGPGI010000431.1 GCA_018056045.1 Paracoccus sp. (in: a-proteobacteria) | reverse complement strand
GGCATGAGGGACGCCATGTATATCCCGACGCTCGACGACATGCTGGTCGCACGCGCCCGCATCGCCCCGCATATCCACCGCACGCCGGTCCTGACCTCGCGCTTTCTGAACGAGCTGACCGGGGCCGAGCTGTTCTTCAAATGCGAGAACCTGCAAAAGGCCGGGGCCTTCAAGGCGCGCGGGGCCAGCAACGCGGTGTTCGGACTGAGCGACGAACAGGCAGCGCGCGGCGTCGCCACCCATTCCAGCGGCAACCACGGCACCTGCCTGAGCTATGCCGCCGGCCGGCGCGGTATCCCCTGCACCGTGGTCATGCCGCGCACCGCGCCGCAGGCCAAGAAGGATGCCGTCCGGGGCTATGGTGGCCGGGTGGTGGAATGCGAACCCTCGACCAGCTCGCGCGAGGCAGTATTTGCCGAGGTCGTGGCCGCGACCGGCGCCGAATTCGTCCATCCCTATAACGACTGGCGGGTGATCGCCGGTCAGGCGACCTGCTCGGCGGAACTGATCGAACAGGTCGAAGGGCTGGACGCGGTGGTCGCGCCCATCGGCGGCGGCGGCATGATCTCGGGCACCTGCCTGACGCTCTCGAACCTTGCACCGGGGGTGAAAATCTACGCCGCCGAGCCGGAACAGGCCGACGACGCCTATCGCAGCTTGAAGGCCGGCCACATCATCGCCGACGACGCCCCCGAGACCGTCGCCGACGGGCTGAAAGTGCCGCTGAAGGAACTGACCTGGCATTTCGTCAAAAGCCACGTCACCGACATCCTGACCGCCTCGGACCCCGAGATCGTCGAGGCGATGAAGCTGATCTGGAAGCGCATGAAGATCGTGATGGAGCCATCCAGCGCCGTGCCTTTGGCCACGATCCTGAAGAACCCCGAAACCTTCGCCGGCAAGCGCGTCGGCATCATCATCACCGGCGGCAATGTCGATCTTGACCGCCTGCCGTGGAACTGAGGTAACGCCATGAACGCCAAAACGGATTTCGCCGGCTACGAGGTCGGCTATGACATTCCCGCCCTGCCCGGCATGAACGAGGCCGATATCCAGACGCCATGCCTGATCCTTGATCTGGACGCGCTGGAGCGCAATATCAAGAAGATGGGCGATTACGCGGCCGCCCACGGGATGCGCCATCGCAGCCATGGCAAGATGCACAAATCGGTCGATGTGCAGAAGCTGCAGGAAAGCCTTGGCGGTGCTATCGGCGTCTGCTGCCAGAAGGTCTCCGAGGCCGAGGTCTTTGCCCGCGGCGGCATTCAGGACATCCTCGTCAGCAATCAGGTCCGCGATCCGCAAAAGATCGACCGTCTGGCGCGGCTGCCGAAAACCGGCGCGCGCATCCTCGTCTGCGTCGATGACGTGGCCAATGTCGCTGACCTCTCGGCGGCGGCGGTGCGCCATGGCACACAACTGGAATGCTTTGTCGAGATCGACTGCGGTGCCGGGCGCTGCGGCGTCAAGACCACCCCCGCCGTGGTCGAGATCGCGCAGGCCATCGACGCCGCACCCAACCTGAAATTCACCGGCATCCAAGCCTATCAGGGCGCCATGCAGCACATGGACAGCTTTGAGGATCGCAAGGCGAAACTCGACGCGGCCATCGCGCAGGTGCGTGACGCGGTCGAGGCGCTGACGGCTCTGGGGCTGGAACCTGAACTGGTCTCGGGCGGCGGCACCGGCAGCTATTATTTCGAGAGCAATTCGGGCGTCTATAACGAGCTGCAATGCGGCAGCTATGCCTTCATGGACGCCGATTACGGCCGCATCAAGAACCGCGACGGCCAGCGCATCGACCAGGGCGAATGGGAAAACGCGCTGTTCATCCTGACCAGCGTGATGAGCCACGCAAAACCCGATCTGGCGGTCTGCGACGCCGGCCTCAAGGCGCAATCGGTCGATAGCGGCCTGCCCTTCATCTATCGCCGCGACGATGTGAAATACATCAAATGCAGCGACGAACATGGCGTGATCGAGGACAAGGACGGCGTTCTGAAAGTCAACGACAAGCTGCGCCTTGTCCCCGGCCATTGCGACCCGACCTGCAACGTCCATGACTGGTATGTCGGCGTCCGCAACGGCAAGGTCGAGGTCGTCTGGCCGGTCAGCGCCCGTGGAAAGGCCTATTGATGCTGGTCGTCGCCGAAAACCAGATCGCCGGGCTGATGACGCCCGAGGCAGCCTTTGACGCCATCGAGGCCGTCTTTGCCGCCATGGCCCGTCGCAAGGCCCGGAATTTTCCGGTCGTGCGCGAGGCGCTGGGGTATGAGGACGCGCTTTACGGCTTCAAGGGCGGCTTTGACGCCGACGCCCTGACGCTGGGCCTGAAAGCCGGGGGCTATTGGCCCAACAACCAGAAGCACGGGCTGATCAACCACCAATCGACGGTGTTCCTGTTCGACCCCGATACCGGGCGCGTCTCGGCGGCGGTGGGCGGGAACCTGTTGACGGCCCTGCGCACGGCGGCGGCCAGCGCGGTCTCGATCAAATACCTGGCACCCAAGGGCGCCAAGGTTCTGGGCATGATCGGCGCCGGCCATCAATCCGCCTTTCAGCTTCGTGCGGCGGCCCGCGCCCATGCCTTTGAGCGGGTGATCGGCTGGAACCCCCATCCCGAGATGCTGACCCGTCTGGCCGATACCGCCGCCGAGCTGGGCCTGCCCTTCGAGGCGGTAGACCTGCCCACGCTGGGCACGCAGGCCGATGTAATCATCTCGATCACCTCGTCCTTTGGACCGCTGTTGATGAACGACCATGTCAAGGGCCCGACCCATATCGCGGCCATGGGCACCGACACCAAGGGCAAGCAGGAACTCGACCCGGCGCTGGTCGCCCGCGCCCGCGTCTTTACCGATGAGATCGCGCAATCGGTCAGCATCGGCGAATGCCAGCACGCCATCGCGCAAGGCCTGATCGCAGAGGAGGC
>JAGPGI010000080.1 GCA_018056045.1 Paracoccus sp. (in: a-proteobacteria) | reverse complement strand
GCGAGATCATCGAAGGCACCCCCGCCCCCGACGCCCCCGCGATCTGGGCTACGGGCGTCGCGGGCCTTGCGCCCTTTGGTGGCGGCGGGGTCAAGGGCCAGTCGGCACTGCTGGAATTTGCCGCCCCCGACCAGCCGCAGGTCTTTGCCGACGGGCTGCATATCGTGCCCCATGGCGACGGGACAGTCGCCATCGGCTCGACCTCGGAACGCGACGTGATGGAGACCGGCACCGACGACCAGCTCGAGGTATTGATCGCCAAGGCCCGCGCGCTATGCCCGGCCCTTGCCGATGCGCCGGTGATCGACCGCTGGGCCGGGATCCGGCCGCGCGCACGCTCCCGCGCGCCCATCGTCGGGTCATGGCCGGGACGGCCGGGGCATTACGTCGCCAATGGCGGCTTCAAGATCGGGCTGGCTATGGCGCCCGCCATCGCGGCCATGCTGGCCGACCTGATCCTTGAGGGCCAGGACCGCATCCCCGAAGGCTTTCGCCCGCCCGTCATGGCATCGGGCTGACCCCGATCACCAGCGGATGCAGGTGAAACAGCGCCGCCCAGACCAGCGCGGCCCCCAGAATGCGCGGCCAGCCCAGATTCAGCCGCACGCCCCGGCGCAGAGAGATCGCCAGCCCGAACAGCGCATAGGCCAGCAAAAGCCCGAACAGGATGCCATGCGCCAGATCGCCATTCGCAACCAGATGTGCCGCCGCCCAAAGCGCGAATCCCGCCATCAACCCGGGCATGCCCGCCACCGCCGGGGCCAGCACCGCCAGCGGCATGGCCAGATTGACCAGCCAGCGCATCCAGCCCTCATGCGGCCACAGCTCGACATAGGGCGCCCGCCCCGAGGCGACGATCAGCCAGTAAAGCAACCCCAGCGACAGCGCGCTGTAAGCCGCGACATAACCGCGCTTGCCCAGCCGCGCGATCAGCGGCGCGCGAAACCTGACCGGGATCACATGCGAACCCAGAAACGCCGCCAGCGCGATTGAAAATTCAGCCCATTCCATGGCCGCGACCCTAATCCGCGGTATCCGGGGCGGCAATCCGCGTTGACGCCGCGCGCCCCTGCGGCATGATGTCTTCGAAACCAAAAGGACCGACCATGACCCGCCTTCAGACAGCTTTCGCAGCCATCGATCAGGCCAATTCCGCCGACCCGAACCAAAGCGACGGCCAGCCGGTCGAACTGCTTTACGGCCAGCGCATGACCGAGGAACAGCTTGCGCTTTACCCCGACGCCTCCGAGCCGCTGCGCATCGCCTGCCGTGGCCAGCATATCGAACGCTGGACCCTGCCGCGCCACGACTTCCCGATGGACCGCCCCGGCTATCTGGCATGGCGCACCGAACAGGGCCGCCGCCACGCCGCCCGCGTGGCCGAAATCATGCGCGCGGCTGGCTATGGCGACGCGGATATCCAGCATGCCGAAAAGATGCTGATGAAACAGGGGATCAAGCGCGACGGCGATGTGCAGGCGCTTGAGGACGTGGCCTGCTTCACCTTCATCCGCTGGTATATGGGCCCCTTCTCGCAGACCCGCGACCCCGATGAGATGCTGCGCATCGTCGAAAAGACGGCGCGCAAGATGTCGCCCATGGCCCGCGCCCGGGCGCTTGGCGAATTCGCCATCCCCGAGCCCTTCGCCAGCGCCTTCCATGACTAAGGTCCTGATCGTCGCCCATGGCCAGCCGGGCGACCCCGAACCCCAGCAACAGGCGGTCGAGACACTGGCCGCCCGCATTGCCCCCCACCTGCCGCAAGCGCAGGTCGGGGGCGCGACGCTTGCCATGCCGGGTGCGCTGAACATCGCGACAGCCGATACGCTGATCTATCCGATGTTCATGGCCTCGGGCTGGTTCACCCGCAGCGAGCTTCCCCGCCGCCTCGCGCTGGCCGGGGCCGAGGGCGCCCGCGTGCTGGAACCTTTCGGCAGCCATCCCGGCCTGCCAGCCCTGTGCCTGCACCTGATCACCGACGCCGCCGCCGGACAGGGCTGGGCGCTTGCGGATACGGATCTGCTGATCGCCGCCCATGGCTCGGGCCGCTCGCGCGCGCCCTCGACCGCCGCCCGCGCCATGGCGGACCGACTTGCCCCGCATGTCGCCACAACCCATTGCGGCTTCATCGAGGAAGCCCCCTTCATCACCGATGCCGCCCGGAACCTGCCCGCAAGAACGATCTGCCTGCCGCTTTTCGCCACCAATGCCGATCACGTGACCGAGGACCTGCCGAAAGCCCTGACCGATGCGGGCTTTCAGGGCATCACCCTGCCCCCGGTCGGCCTTGCCGATGCGGTCCCCGCCCTGATCGCCGAAAGCATCAGGGCCGCCCTGAACGAGCGGCCCTGACTTTCTTCTTCATTCAAATATCCATACGGCCGCGCCACCCGCGCGGCCCGCGCCTACATCGCGGCCAGCTGCGCCAAAGCCGCCCGGATCCGCACCAGATCATCCTCCAGCGCCGCCAGCTTGTCGCGGGTTTCCTCGATGACTTCCGGCTCGGCATGCTCGACGAATTTCGGATTGCCCAGACGCCCGCGTAGCCCGCCGGCATCTTTCTCGGTCTTGCCCGCCGCCTTTTCCAGCCGCGCGGTTTCCGCCTGCACGTCGATCACATCGCCGACCGGAAGGGCAAAGCTCGCGCCAAGTGCCGCGACCGCGATCATGCCCGGCCCCATCGCCCCGTCCACGGGCGCGTTCACCCGCGCCAGCCGCTCGATCAGCGGCGCATTCGCCGCCAGCGCGGCACGCGCGGCAGCATCCGCCTCGGTCACGATCAGGTCCGGGCGGGCGCCGGCAGGAACACCGATCTGCGCCCGGGCCGAGCGGATGGCTTCGATCAGTGCGATCACCCAGTTCATCTGCCGGTCGGCATCAGCATCGATCAGCTCGGCGCCGTATTTGGGCCAGTCGCCATGGACCAGCATCCCGGCCCGGTCCCCGGTCAGTGCCCAAAGCTCTTCGGTCACGAAGGGCATGATCGGATGCAGCATGATGTAGCACTGATCCAGCACCCAGCCCATCGTGGCCTGCGTCTCGTCACGATATTCGCCGTCAAACAGCGGCTTTGACAGCTCGACATACCAGTCGCAGACCTTGCCCCAGACAAAGGCGTAAAGCCCGGTCGCGGCATCGTTGAAGCGATAGGAGGCCAGCGCCTCGTCGGTCGCCATGCGGATGCGGGCGACCTCGCCGATGATCCAGCGGTTGACGACATGGCTGGGCGCGGGGCGCACGATGCCGCCGCGCACGCCGTTCATTTCGGCGAAACGGGTGGCGTTCCAGATCTTGGTGACGAAATTGCGGTTCGCCTCGACATGCTTTGGCCCCAGCTTGGGGTCGCGGCCCATGGCAGCCATGCTGGTCAGCGTGAAACGCAGCGCATCGGCACCAAAATCGTCGATCAGGGTCAGCGGGTCGATGACGTTGCCTTTCGACTTCGACATCTTCGCGCCTTTTTCGTCGCGCACCAGACCGTGGACATAGACGGTATGGAACGGGATTTTCCCCACCACCTCAAGCTGCATCATCATCATCCGGGCGACCCAGAAGAAGATGATGTCAAAGCCGGTGACCAGCACGTCGGTCGGGAAATACCGCTGCATTTCCGGCGTATTCTCGGGCCAGCCCAGCGTCCCGATGGGCCAGAGGCCCGAGCTGAACCACGTATCCAGCACGTCGGGATCGCGCCAGACCGGATAGACCAGCTTGGTCGGGTCCTGCGTCAGGTTGTATTCGGCAAGGCCCTGCGCAAAGGCGTCGATGGCCGTGGCGCGGTCGGCGACCTCGATCACGCGGCTGATTTCCAAAGGCTGCGGCAGGCCGGCGATGCTGTCGCGGAACTTTTCAACCACACCGTCGAAACCGGGCGCCGCATGATGGATCTCGTCGCGATGGACCAGACCTTCCTCAAGCAGCGCAAAGATCTCGACCTCATCCAAGGCGCCGTCATGGTCGTCCTCGACCTGACCTTCCTGCGCCAGATCAAGCCCATACCAGACCGGGATCTGATGGCCCCACCACAGCTGTCGCGAGATGGTCCAGGGCTCGATATTTTCCAGCCAGTTGAAATAGACCTTTTTGTGCTGCTCGGGCAGGATCTGGGTGCGGCCGTCGCGCACCGCGTCCAGCGCCGGGCCAACGATGCGCTGCGTATCGACGAACCACTGATCGGTCAGCATCGGCTCGATCACCACGCCCGAGCGGTCGCCAAAGGGCTGCATGATCGGTTTGGCGTCGACCAGCGCGCGACGCTCCAGATGCTCGGCGCCGGTTTCCTTGTCGATTTCCTTGTGCAGATAGGTGACGGCCAGCCCCTCGGCATTGATCTGGTCGATCACCAGCTTGCGGGCGTCATAGCGGTCCAGCCCGCGCAGATCCTCGGGGACAAGGTTGACGTTCGAGACATCGCCCACATCCTCGCCGCGCGCGGCGCGGGTCGCGATCTCGGCGCTTTCTTCATAGGACAGCCCGTCGGCGCGCATCGCGCCCTTGCTGTCCATCAGCGCATAAAGCGGGATATTGTTGCGCATGGCGACGCCATAGTCGTTGAAGTCATGCGCGCCGGTGATCTTGACCGCGCCCGAGCCGAAATCCGGGTCCGGGTATTCGTCGGTGATGATCGGGATCAGGCGGCGGTGCTCCTTGGGGCCGACCGGAATCTCGACCAGTTTGCCGACGATGGGGGCATAGCGCGCATCATCCGGATGCACCGCCACCGCGCCATCGCCCAGCATGGTTTCGGGGCGGGTGGTGGCAATGCTGATATAGTCGCGGGTCTCGCGCAGGGTGACGTTACCGTCCTCGTCGCGTTCGACATATTCATAGGTCGCGCCGCCGGCCAGCGGGTATTTGAAATGCCACATATGGCCGGGAACCTCGCGGTTCTCGACCTCAAGATCGGAAATCGCGGTCTCGAAATGCGGGTCCCAGTTCACCAGCCGCTTGCCGCGATAGATGATGCCCTTGTCATAAAGATCTACAAAGACCCGGATCACCGCATCGTGGAAATTGCCTTCCTCGCCCGCGGGGGCACCGGGAGCGCCGGACATGGTGAAGGCGTTGCGCGACCAGTCGCAGGAGGCGCCCAACCGCTTCAACTGATTGATGATCGTATCACCGGATTCCTGCTTCCAGCGCCAGATTTCATCGGTGAAATCCTTGCGGTCCCATTCCCGGCGCGGCGGCTTGCCCTCGGAGGCAAGCTTGCGCTCGACCACCATCTGCGTGGCGATGCCGGCATGGTCCTGACCGGGCTGCCACAGCGTGTCAAAGCCGCGCATCCGGTGCCAGCGCACCAGAATGTCCTGCAGCGTGTTGTTCAGCGCGTGGCCGATATGCAGGCTGCCGGTGACGTTCGGGGGCGGGATCACCACCGAAAAGCTGTCAGCCCCCGGCTTTGCATTGGCGCCCGCCGCGAAAGCGTTGGTCGCTGCCCATTCAGCCGCAATCCGCGCCTCGGCGGCCTGCGCGTCAAAATTCTTTTCCATGGCCATGTCGTCACCCCTCGAATTGCCACGGGGATAGCGAAATGCGGGCCAAAGGCCAAGGGGCGCCAAGCCCCGTCCGCATCAAGGACATGATGGCTGCGGCCTGGCCGATGGCGGAGCGAGGGGCCGGGCGCGACAGCACCGCTGCCGAGAGCCGCGCCCTGAATCGCCGGCTTCTGAATCGCTGGCTCTGGCTTCGCGATCCCGCGCGGGTCCTTGAAATCAGGTGTGGCGAGCCGAAACCTCGCCACCACCCCGGTTTTCATTCAGGCCTGTGATCAGCCCAGCCGATAATTCGGGCTTTCGCGGGTGATCTGCACGTCGTGGACATGGCTTTCCTTGAGGCCGGCGCCGGTGATGCGCACGAACTCGCAGCCGCCACGCATCTCGGCGACGGTGGCGTTGCCGGTATAGCCCATGGCGGCGCGCAGCCCCCCCACCAGCTGGTGGATCACAGTGCCCGCCGGGCCCTTGTAGGGAACCTGCCCCTCGATCCCTTCGGGGACCAGCTTGTCGCTGGCGGCATCCTTCTGGAAATAGCGGTCGGCCGAGCCGCGCGCCATGGCGCCAAGGCTGCCCATGCCGCGATAGGATTTGAACGAGCGGCCCTGATAGAGGATCACCTCGCCCGGGCTTTCGTCAGTGCCGGCGATGGCGCTGCCGACCATGGCGCAACTGGCGCCCGCCGCGATCGCCTTGGCGAAATCGCCCGAGAACTTGATACCGCCATCGGCGATGACCGGCACGTCGCCGGCGCCGCGCACCGCGTCCATGATCGCGGTCAGCTGCGGCACGCCGACGCCCGCCACGATGCGCGTCGTGCAGATCGAGCCGGGACCGATGCCGACCTTGATCGCGTCCGCGCCGGCATCGACCAGCGCGCGGGCGGCCTCGGCGGTCGCGACGTTGCCGGCGACGACCTGCACCTGATTGGAATGTGCCTTGATGCGGCTGACGGCGCGGGCCACGCCCTCGGAATGGCCATGCGCGGTGTCGATGACGACCAGATCGACGCCCGCCTCGACCAGCGCGAGGCTGCGCTCATAGCCTTCGTCGCCCACGGTCGAGGCGGCGGCGACGCGCAGCCGGCCCAGCTCGTCCTTGCAGGCCAGAGGGTTCAGGACCGACAGTTCGGTGTCTTTCAGCGTCAAAAGGCCGGTCAGACGGCCTTCGGCATTGGTGACCAGCAGCTTTTCGATCCGGCGCTCCTTCATCAGGTCGATGGCCTGAACCCGGTCGGCGGGCTCGCGCAGGATGGCAAGGTTTTCGGCGGTCATGATCGCCTTGACCGGGGTGCGGTCGTCGCTGGCGAAACGCATGTCGCGATTGGTGATGATGCCGACCACGCGGCCGGCCGCATCGACGACCGGAAAGCCGGTGACATTGTAGCGGGCCTGCAGGGCGCGCGCGTCGCCCACGGTCTGGTCGGGGGTCAGGGTGATCGGGTCATAGACGATCCCCGATTCAAAGCGTTTCACGCGGCGGACCTCGTCGGCCTGCTGCTCGGCGGTCAGGTTGCGGTGGATGACGCCGATGCCGCCGGCCTGCGCCATGGCGATGGCCATGCGGCTTTCGGTGACCGTGTCCATGGCGCTGGAAAGCAGCGGGATGTTCATCCGGATCTGCTTGGTGACATAGGTCGTCACGTCGGCGGTCGAGGGCATCACCGAGGACGCCGCAGGAACCAGAAGAACATCGTCGAAGGTCAGAGCCTCACGAATCTGCATAAGAGCATCCTTGTCAGGGGTTCGTTTGGCAGTTTCCCCTTTCACGCTGCGGCCGAAATGTCCAGAGCGTCAGGCGATGGCAGCATTGGTTTTGACCGCAAGCCTGCCCTGCGCCCAGGACCGCCAGACCAGAAACAGGATCGGCACCACGACAAGGCTGGCCAGAACCAGCAAAAGCCGCGCCGGCCACGCCCATTCGGGATGCAAGCCGGACATCGTCAGCCACAGCCCGGCGCTCGCGGCCAACGGAAATGTGAAGGCGCCCCACATGGGCGAGAAGCCCGCCTCGGTCAGCCAGCGCAGCAGCGCCGCAGCCAGCGCCAGCGCCGGGACCAGCGCCAGCGCAAAGCCCTGCGCGACGTTCGACCAGCCAACCGCCGCGGCCGTCGTGCCCAGCATGGCGATGGGGGCGATATGGATCATCAGCAGCGGGCGCAGCGGCGCCGGCACCCGCTCGGCCCAAAGCTGGCGCAGGCTGGCGATCCAGATAAAGCCGGCCATCGCCGCCATCGGCCACCACAGCGCCTGCGCGAATGCCGTCCAGCCAAAGCCCGCCGCCGCCTGCGCGGCGACGATGGGGCCGACGAAGTTCAACTGCCAGACCGGGGTGACGCGCCCCTGCCCCGGCAGGCGGCGCATGACCGGAATGACCACCGCCCAGAAGACCAGATGCAGCCCCATGCCAGCGATCAGCACCGTGCGCCCCAGCGCCGGCGCAAAGGGTGCCAGCACCTGCGCCGCGGCATAGATGCCGACCAGCGCCGCACCGATGCCGGCGCGGCCGGGCAGGATGGCAAGCTCGTCGGCCAGCACCGAGGGCCGGCGCGCCAGCTTGACCGCATAGGCGGTCAGCGCAAAGAGCCATGCCGCGATGACCATGCCCGCGAGCATCGAGGGCAAGGCCTGCGGCAGGCCAAAGCGGCTGGCCGCCACGCGCCACGCCAGGACCAGTCCCAGCGCCCCCAGAAGCGGCGGGAAGATCGCGGGCGGAACGCGGCGCCAGAGGCCGGGCGGGGCAATACGGGCAGGGGCAAAACGCATGAAACCTGTTTACCCATGGTCATATCGTTGCCGCAAGGCCACGCTGCGCGCCGCTGTTACCTTGGAACGCGGCGTCACGAAGCCCCGCCGGTTGACGCAACCGAGACGCGTAAAGCAGTCTGAAATTGCAGGTTCACCAAAGAACCGCTTCAGGGAGGAAAACATGAAACATATCATCACCGGCATCGGCGCCCTGCTGGCCAGCGCAGCGCCTGCTTTTGCCGGGGGTATCGAACGCGCCCCGCATTCGCTGGCACCGCTATTCGAAAATGGGAACTATGCCGAGGTCAGCTTTGGCGGCGTCGATCCCGAAGTCAGCGGCACGGATATTATGGGCTTCTCGACCGGCGATGTTGCGCAGGGTTACGGCTTTGCCGGCTTTGCCTACAAGCATCAGTTCAACGAGAATCTGTCGGCCGCACTGATCGTCGAGCAGCCCTTTGGCGCCGACATCCTTTACCCGTCTTCGACCCCGATCCTGGGTGGCACCCGCGTCGAGGTGAATTCGACGAGCTATACCGCATTCTTGCGCTACAAGTTCCAGAACAACTTCTCGGTCCATGGCGGTATCCGCGGATCGCGCGCCGATGGCCATGTGCGGCTGCAGGGCGCGGGCTATCGCACCACATCGGGCTATGACCTCAAGCTTGATGGCGCCTGGGGGGTGGGCTGGGTCGCCGGCGTCGCCTATGAGGTGCCCGAGATCGCCGCGCGCGTCTCGCTGACCTATAACTCGTCCATCGACCATGATTTCAACATGAAGGAATCCGGCGGCCCGCTGCCGATGACCTTCGAGGATGAATATACCGTCACCACGCCGCGCAGCTGGACCCTGGAAGGCCAGACCGGCATCGCTGAAGATACGCTGCTCTTCGGCTCGATCCGCTGGGTGAAGTGGTCCGAGTTCAAGGTGGACAACTTCGTGTTCCCGATTTCGCCCGGCCCCACCGGTGGCGAGATCCCGCTGGTCGAAGTGGAGGACACCACCACCTATACGATCGGCGTCGGGCGCAAATTCACCGACAACTGGGCGGGCTCGGTCACCTTCCTCTATGAGCCGAAAGAGGGCGATATCATCTCGCCGCTGGCGCCGGTCAATGGCCGCAAGGCCATCACCGTGGCTGCGATCTATACGATGGACAACATCAAGATCTCGACCGGGATCAACTATACCAAGCTGGGCGGCGCCGATCTGGGCGTCGGCGAAAGCGGCAACAAGACCAAGGTCGCCGAGATGGATGACGGCGATCTCTGGGGTGTCGGGGTGCGGATCGGCTATTCGTTCTGA
>JAGPGI010000430.1 GCA_018056045.1 Paracoccus sp. (in: a-proteobacteria) | reverse complement strand
GGCAATTGCACCGCATCATGACCCGTGCCGAATCCGCCTGGATCGGGGCGCCGGCCTTGCCATGAAAAGGGGGGCCTCAGCCCCCCGATCCTTCAGCTTTTCGCGCGCTCGACATAGGTCAGGTCGGCGGTGTTGATGATCACCTTGGTGCCCACGCCGATATGCGGCGGCACCATGATGCGCACGCCGTTATGCGCCACGGCCGGCTTGTAGCTCGAGGACGCCGTCTGGCCCTTGACCACAGGCTCGGTCTCGGCGACCTCGACGGTCACGCGCTGCGGCAGCTCAATGGCAATGACGACACCGTTATGGACCTGCAGGAAAACGCGGATGCCGTCCTCAAGGAACACCTTGTCGTCGCCGACCACGTCGGGCGACACCACGACCTGCTCATAGCTTTCCGGCTCCATGAAGTGGAAGCCTTCGCCGTCCTCATAGAGGTAATCGTATTCGCGCTCGTCGACATGGGCGCGCTCGACCTGCTCGGTGGTCTTCCAGCGCTCGGAGACCTTGTTGCCGTCCGAGATGCGGCGCAGATCGACCTGCGTCGTCGGCGTGCCCTTGCCGGGGTGGAAGTTGGTCGCCGTCAGGACGACATGAAGACGGCCGTCAATTTCGACGACATTGCCTTTGCGAAGGCTTGAGGCGATGACTTTCAAGGCGGGATTCCTTGCCTGCTTTTCAAATTCCGGGGGGCCGGCTATCCAGAGGGCCGGCAAAGATGGCGTCCCATAGCGCGTTTCGCGCCGCAGCGCCAGACGCAAGCGATTTCGCCCAATCAGGGGGCAGGACCATGACAGACCAGACCGAAACCCCGTGGTGGGACCCCGACCGCCATGCCGGACGCAGGCCGCTGCTACTGGCGCGAAACCGCATCCAGTCGGCGATCCGCGACTGGCTGGGCGCGCAGGACTTTCTGGAAATCGACCCCGGCGCGCTGGCGATCAGCCCCGGAAACGAGGCGCATCTGCACGGCTTTGCCACCCAACAGATCGGCAATGACGGCCATCCGCGCCGGATGTATCTGCACACCAGCCCAGAATTCGCGATGAAAAAGCTGCTGGCGGCGGGCGAGACGCGGATTTTCTCGCTGTCCCATGTCTGGCGCAACCGCGAACGCGGGGCGCTGCACAGCCCGGAATTCACAATGCTGGAATGGTATCGCGCCGATAGGGATTCGGGCGCGGATTACCGCCAGCTTTTCGACGATTGCGCGCATTTCCTGCGCCTTGCCGCCGAGGCGGCGGGTGCCGAACAGTTGCAGTTTCGCGGCCTGAGCTGCGATCCTTATGCCACGCCCGAGGTGATGACGGTGGCGCAGGCATTTTCTGAATTTGCGGGGATCGACCTGCTGGCGACCTGCGACGGCGCGGAAACCGATGCGGATGCCTTGCGCGCGCAAGCAACGGCGCGCGGCATCCGGCTGGCCGATGACGACGGCTGGTCCGACATCCTGTCGCGCGTCCTTGTCGAAAAGGTCGAGCCGCATCTGGGCCATGGCCGGCCCCTGATCCTTGACCGCTATCCGGCGGCCGAGGCGGCCCTGGCACGCCGCGCCCCGGATGAGCCGCGCGAGGCCGAGCGGTTCGAGCTTTACGCCTGCGGGGTCGAACTCGCGAACGGCTTTGGCGAGCTGACCGACCCCGCCGAGCAACGCCGCCGCTTTCTGCTGGAAATGGACGAGAAAGCCCGTATCTACGGCGAACGCTATCCGCTGGACGAGGATTTTCTGGCCGCATTGGCGCAGATGCCCCCGGCCTCGGGCTGCGCGCTGGGGTTCGACCGGCTGGTCATGCTGGCCACCGGCGCGCCGCGTCTGGACGAGGTGATCTGGACCCCTATCGCGCCCTAATCCGCCCCCAGCGCGCGGGGGCGCGGCCCGCCCGTCGCCCAGTCCAGCAGCTCGACCGTATGGACGACCGGCACCCCGGTCCCCGAGCCGATCTGCATCATGCAGCCGATATTGCCGGCGCTGATGACCTGCGGGGTAAGCACCTCCAGCGTTTCGACCTTGCGCCGCTTCAGCTCGCCCGAGATTTCGGGCTGCATCAGGTTATAGGTCCCGGCCGAGCCGCAGCAGATATGGCTGTCCTTTGGCTCCAGCACGGTAAACCCTGCATCCGCCAGCAAATCCTTGGGCGTGGCGCGGATCTGCTGGCCATGCTGCAGCGAACAGGCGGAATGATAGGCCACGCGCAAAGGCTCGCCATGCCGGGCGTCGCTCAGCCCCAGATCGGCCATCACCTCGGTGATGTCACGCGCCAATGCGGCGACCCGGGCGGCGTCCTCGGCCAGCGGGTCGTTCGCGAACATATTGCCGTAATCCTTGACCGTGGTGCCGCAACCCGAGGTGTTGATGACCACTGCATCCAGCCCCTCGCCCGAAATCTCGGCCATCAACGCGCGGATATTCGCTGCAGCCGAGGCATGGCTGTCACCGGTGCGGCCCATGTGATGGGTCAGCGCCCCGCAGCAACCCATCCCCTTGGGGATCACCACCTCGCAGCCATGGCGGCGCAGCAGGCGGATGGTGGCATCGTTGATATCGGTGTTCAGCGCCCGCTGCGCACAACCGATCAGCAGCGCCACGCGCTTGCGGCGCGGACCTTGCGCGGCAAAGACCTGTGGCGCGTCGTTCAGGCTGGGCGGCGGAATGTCCCGGGGCGCCATGTCCAGCATTGCCCGCAGGCGCGCATCGGGCAGCATCCGCCGGAACGGCCGCGCCAGCTTCGCCCCCGCCAAGGCCAGCCGGAACCGCCCCGGATAGGGCAGGATGCGCGACAAAAGCCAGCGCAGCGCCCGGTCGCCAAAGGGCCGGCGGTAGTTTTCTTCGATATATTCGCGCGCGTGATCGACCAGATGCATGTAATGCACGCCCGAGGGACAGGTCGTCATGCAGCTGAGACAGCTCAGGCAGCGGTCGATATGGCCGACGGTTT
>JAGPGI010000079.1:2957-9575 GCA_018056045.1 Paracoccus sp. (in: a-proteobacteria) | reverse complement strand
CTGGCGCTGACCGAGGTTCTGTCCATCACCGCGGTCGCCGTGCTGTTGCCCCCGATTGCCATCGCCTTGGCGACTGCGCTGGGGCATGATCCGCGCGCCTATGTGGTGGCGGTGATGTTCTCGGCCACGGTCGCCTTTGCCACACCCATCGGCTACCAGACCCATATGATGGTCTACGGGCCGGGCGGCTACAAGTTCAGCGACTTCATCCGCGTGGGCGTGCCTCTGGACATCATCACCGGCATCGTCGCCTGCCTGACCATCCCGCTGTTCTGGCCGCTCTGAGGGCGCTCAGCCCGCCTCGAAGCCGCCACGAATGGCCGCCTCGGTGGCGGCCGACAGGGTCTTGCGGGTTTCGCCACGGACCGGAACAGGCGGATGCAGATGCACGGTCACGCTGCCTTGCGGATATTGCGCCAGCACCGCCAGCAGATGCGGCCCCAGATCCATATCGCCCCACCAGCCGTAAAAGCGCGGATCGCGGCCCCTGGGGGCGTGGTAGTGCGCGCTCATCGGCTGGATGGCGAGGGTCTCGGGCAGGGCAGGGTCCAGAAAGCCCTGAAACAGCGTCGGCTTGAAGGGCAGCACGCGCTGGCCGTCGGTGCTGGTGCCCTCGGGAAAGAACAGCAGCCGGTGGCCGGCGCGGGTGCGGGCGGCGAATTCCTCGGCCTGTTCGCGGGCCAGTTTCGGGTCGCGCGTGACGAAATGCGTATCGGTGACGCGGGTCAGGATATTGATGCCCGGCCAGCCCGCCACCTCGGCCTTGGAGACGAAGAACACCGGCATCGCGGCGTTCAGGACGAAGATGTCAAGCCAGCTTGAATGGTTCGCGACCACCGCGCCGGGACCGCGCATCGCCGTCCCCGTGCAGCGCCATTTCAGCCCCATGATCCACAGGCAGATCCGGCAGACGCCCTGCACCCATGGCCCGGTGAGCGGGCGCCTTGGTCCGGTGATCAGCCGTTCGCAAAAGCGGATCGGCAGGATCAGCAGGACGCCAAGCGCCAGAACCAGAACGATGCCGCCGCCGCGCAGCGCGACCAGCACCCAGCCCAGCGGGCCGGGGCGCGGAATGGCGGGAGGGGGCGTCTCACCGTCGCGCCAGGTGGCCCGGGCGCCCTCGCTCATTTCTCCTGCCGGGTTTCGTAGAACTTGCGGTGCTTTTGCGACATGGCCTTGGTGTCGACCAGCAAAAAGACATCGGTGGTGTTGAACTCATGGTCGATCCAGGCATCTTCGCCGACCTGCCCGCCGACCCGCAGATAGGCCTTGATCAGCGCGGGCATCCCCAGCATCGCCGCGCGCCGGTCCAGTTCCTCGGCCGGGATCAGGTCCATGGGCTGACGAGCATCGGCAAGCGCATGCGGGCGCAGATTCTGCGGGGCCAGATGATGGTGGTGCAGCCAGCTCAGGGGCTGGGCAAGGCTTTGGGCATCGGTGCCATGGAATGATGCCACCCCGAACAGGATGTCGATATCGCGCGACAGCACATACTCGGCCACCGCGCTCCACAGCAGCATCAGGCCGGCGCTGCCGCGAAACACCGGATCGACGCAGGAGCGGCCCAGTTCCAGCAGCGACCGCCCCGAGGCCCGCAGCGGCGCCAGATCATATTCGCTGTCGCAATAGAAGCGCCCGAATTCGGCGGCGCGCTCGCCCGGCAACAGCCGATAAACTCCGACGACATGGTCGAGATCGTCGCGCGAGCGGCGGTTGTCGACAAGGATCAGATGATCGACAACCGCATCGAACTCGTCGCGTTCCAGCCGGTGGACGTGGTCGACCAGCGGCCCGTCGCCACCAAGCTCCTCGACAAAAACGCGATAGCGCAGCCGCTGCGCCGCCAACAGGTCGGTTTCATCAGTGGCCAGCCGGGTTTCGAAAAAGGAAGTCTCGAGCGTCATCTTCCAGCCTGAAATCCCGTCTGATGGCGTTATGCATTGCGTTAGCCGTGTCTAGGCGGCAGGGGGCGACATTGCAACAGTGTCGCTCGGTCGCAGCCGGGGCTGCACAGTTTGTCAATTGACACACTTAAAAGTTGAATTAACCTGTTCTTATCACCCGGAGGTCGTGTTCGTGACCAGTTCAAGATTGACATACCGCCCATCGACGACCTGCTTTCCAGCATGGTCGAAATTCACGGTGATGCGGTCGCCAATGCGTGACTGGACCTGTCCGGTGCCCCATTCAGGCGCGCCGGGATGGCGGACGATCATCCCGGGTTCAAGGATTTCATTCATCAAAGGCCCTCATACTGGCTGAAAGCAGGCTAATTACACATGGACGATCTGACAATCTATCGCGCGACCCGTCCCACGCTTTCCATCGCGCCCGAAGACCTGGCCGTCCTGCTGGGGTCGCGGCTTTGCCACGATCTTGTCTCGCCCCTCGGGGCCATTGGAAACGGGCTGGAACTTCTTGAGCTATCGGGGGATTTTCCCGGGATCGCCAAAAGCGACGAGATCATGCTGATCACCGAAAGCCTTGAGGCGGCGCGGGCGCGGATCCGCTGCTTCCGGCTGGCCTTCGGACATGCGGCGGCCGATCAGCGCCTTGGCATGGCCGAGATTGGCGCGGTTCTGGCCGATGTCGAGAAGGGCGGCCGCCTGCGCCTGCGGCTCGAGGCCGAGGGCGATCTGCCCCGCAGCGAGGCGCGGATGATCCTGCTGGCGCTGATGTGTCTGGAAAGCGCGATGCCATGGGGCGGCGCCGTGCTGGTCTGTCGCGGTGCGCAGGGCTGGCGGCTGGTGGCCGAGGCCAGCCGCACCAAATCCGATCCAGCGCTGTGGTCATGGCTTGATACCGACCAGCCGCGCGAGCGCCCCGCGCCCGGCCCCTCCGAGGTGCAGTTCCTGCTGCTGGGCGGTTTCGCCCGCAGCGAGAACCGCCGGCTGAGCTGGGATCTCGACGAGACCGGCGGCGAGATCTCGTTTTAAGATCCGGATTCGGCGCGATCTGCGGCCTAAGACCGGCGAAGCGCCCGCGACAGCAACCGTCCCCAGACGCGCGGGGCATCGGGCACCTCGTCAAGCAGCGTGACCAGCAGCGCCTCGGCTTCGGGATGATCGTGCTCCAGCAGCAGGAGCCCCGCCTCGAAGCGCTGATCGGGGGTGGCCTCGCGGGCCAGCCGCCTGAGCTCGGGCAGGGCGCGGCCGGGGTGGCGGGCCAGCGCTGCGCTGGCAAGGCTTAGTCGATAGTTGTCGGAGCGGCTGCGGTGTTGGCGATGCAGTCGCCTGATCGCGGGTGGATCGATGTGGTCTGCGGCCACCATCTCGACCATCCGCCCGATTGCACCGGCCGCAGCGATGACGCCGGTTGCGGGATGGCCGCCATGGGGCAGCGCCAGCGGGGTGAGACGCGGAAAGGCGCGGACGATCAGGTCCTTATGCGCCCGGTCGGCACCGATCACGGGATCATAGAGCAACAGCCCCGTGACGGTGGTATCGCCATGCGCCTCGGGGCGCGGCATGGGATGCCCGAGGCGGGCGAATTTCTTGTGCCGCTTGGTGTCGAAGGGCGCCACCTCGGGGTCGATGCTGTATTGCGGAGACACCACCATCACCCGCTTGGCATGGCAGGCCGCCGAATAGCGCAGCGCCGCATAACCGCCCATGGAAAACCCGGTGCAGAGCACATCGGCATAGCCGCATGTGGCGCGTTCCAGCGTCTCGGCCAGCGCGGCGCTGCGATCCGAGACATACCAGTCGCGCCATGCCGTCTGCACCGACAGCGCGTCGATGCCCATGCGCGCGGCATAGTTCGGATAATGGGCCGGGGTGAAACGACCGTGCATCTGGTTGTGGCCATGTTCAAAGCTGACCGCCAGCCGGCTGCCATCGCCGCTGCCGCGAAACAATGTCACGCGGTAGCGTTCGTCCTCGTGCAGCACCCGGGTCGTCATCAGTCCCGGATGGTGCCGTCGCCGATGACCAGATATTTGAAGCTGGTCAGCTGCTCGGCGCCGACGGGGCCACGGGCATGCATCTTGCCGGTGGCGATGCCGATTTCCGCGCCCATGCCGAACTCGCCGCCATCGGCGAACTGGGTCGAGGCATTGCGCATCAGGATGGCGCTGTCGAGTCCGTTGAAAAAGCGCCGCGCGGTGGCGTCGTTCTCGGTCAGGATCGACTCGGTATGGCCCGAGCCGTAACGGCGGATATGCGCGATCGCGGCGTCGATGCCGTCAACCAACTTCACGGCGATGATCTTGTCCAGAAACTCCTGTCCGAAATCCGAGGGCTCGGCCGCGACGGTGCCGGCAATGCCGGCCAGATCGCCATCGGCGCGCACCTCGACGCCCGCGTCCAGCAGGTCCTGGACCAGCACGGCGCCGTGGCGGTCGTAAAAGCCGCGGTCGATCAGCAGGCATTCGGCTGCGCCGCAAATGCCGGTGCGACGGGTCTTGGCGTTCAGCACCACGCGGCGTGCCTTCGCCAGATCGGCATCGGCATCGGCATAGACATGGCAGATGCCCTCGAGATGGGCAAAAACCGGCACGCGGGCCTCTTGCTGCACAAGGCCGACCAACCCCTTGCCGCCGCGCGGAATGATGACGTCGATCAGCCCCTGCGCGCGCAGCATCGCCGCCACCGCCTCGCGGTCGCGGATGGGCACCATCTGCACCGAATCCGTGGGCAGGCCGGCCGAGACCAGCCCCCGCACCAGCGCCTTGTGGATCGCGGTCGAGCTCTGCAGGCTTTCCGAACCGCCGCGCAGGATCACGGCATTGCCCGCTTTCAGCGCCAGCGCCGCGGCATCGGCGGTGACATTGGGGCGGCTTTCATAAATCACCCCGATCACGCCCAGAGGCGTCGCGACGCGCTGGATATGCAGCCCGTTCGGGCGGTCCCATTCGGCCAGCACCTTGCCCACCGGATCGGGTTGTTCGGCGACCGCGCGCAGCCCGTCGGCCATCGCGCGAATGCGCGCGCCGTCCAGCCGCAGCCGGTCGAGCATGGCGGGCGACAGGCCCTTTTCCTCGGCCAGACGCATGTCCTGGGCATTGGCGTCAAGGATCTCGTCCTCTGCGGCCAGAATGGCCTCGGCCGCGCCGATCAGGGCGGCGTGCTTGCGCTCGGCCGTGGCCTCGGCAAGGACCATCGTCGCCTCGCGGGCCTTCTGGCCAAGAGTTGCGATCAACGCGTCGGCATCGGACTGGGTCAGGTCTTTCATGGCGGCATCCCCTTGCTTGGGCGTGAAATATGGCAGAACGGGTCAGAAAACCAGTGGGAAAGCCCGGATGGCGCGGCGGGGGAGCAGCCCGCCGCATGGCGCAAAGCCCTTCGGCGCCGTCGCGGAGGCGTGCCGCGCCCTGCTGCCGGGGCTCGCCCTGAAAATCGCGCATGAAAGCCTGGCCATTCTCAGGCGTTTACGGTGCTTGTGCGGATTTGCCACGTCGCGGCGGCGGCGGGCAGGTGTCACTCAAATTCCTGATGGCATTCCATCTGGCCGTTGCTACTTTCGGGTAACTCGCCCGAACGGCGATGCTGGTGTCAGGCTCGCATCCCCAACGGGCAGAGCCGCACAGCCAAAGGAGATAAGGCATGAGAAACTGGTTTTTGTGGATGATTGCAGGCGTGATTTCACTTTTCGGAGGATTTTTCGCGCTGGCCAATCCGTTGGCGGCGACGCTGACCGCCGAGCTTCTGGCAGGGTGGATGTTTGTCGCCGTGGGCGTGATGACCATGGTCTCGGCCTTTGGCGATCAGGGCTGGGGCGGGCGCATCCTGTCGATCCTGATCGGGCTGATCATCCTGATTCTGGGCATCGACCTGATCGCCAATCCGCTGGCGGGCGTGGTCTCGCTGACCCTCGTGGTGGCCATCGGGCTGATCGTCATGGGCGTCCTGCGCATCCTTCTGGCGTTCCGCTCGGATTTTGCGCAACTGCGCTGGGTACTGATCCTGTCCGGCGCGATCTCCTTGCTGCTGGGAGCGATGATCATGTCGAACTTCCCGCAATCGGCGGCGCTGGTGCTGGGCGTCTATCTGGCGGTCGAGCTGATCTCGAACGGGGTCTCGCTGATCGTGCTGTCGCTGGCGCGCAAATCTGAACCCGAGGTGGCATGATGAAGTCCTGGCTTCCGATGATGGCCGCCGGTCTTGCCGCGCTTGTGGGCGGGCTGGTGGCGCTGATCAACCCGGCCTCGGCCAGTGTGGCGACGACCACGCTGGCGGGCTGGGCCTTGCTGATCGTCGGCGGCTTTCAGGGCTGGGCGGCGTGGAAATCCGAAACCACCGGCGCGCGCGTCCGCGCCGGTCTGATCGCGGCGGCCTGCCTGTTTCTGGGCCTGTCGCTGCTCTTCGGACCGTTTGGCGACGGCTGGCTGATGCAGATACTGATCGGGCTTTTGCTGATCGCCTCGGGCGCGGCCAAGATCTGGGCCGGGCGCAGCATGAAGGGCGCGCCGAATTTCCCGCTGGTGATGGGCACGGGCGGGGTCTCGGCCCTGATGGGGCTGGTGGTGCTGTTCGGGCTGAACCTCAATTTCGGCATCCTGCTGGGGATCGAGCTTTTGGCCAGCGGCCTTGCGCTGGTGCTGCTTGCGATGCATCGCCGGGGGCAGGCCTGACAGCGGGCACCGCGACCCGCATCGGGGGATACAGGCGATCCCCCGGG
>JAGPGI010000079.1:0-2857 GCA_018056045.1 Paracoccus sp. (in: a-proteobacteria) | reverse complement strand
GCCTCTGGCCGGGCGGTGATCCTGCAGGCCGCCAATACCGGGCTGACCGGCGGCTCGACGCCATGGGGCGATGATTACGATCGCGAGATCGTGCTGATCAGCGTCATGCGCCTGCGCGGCATCCACAAGCTGGGGCAGGGCGAACAGGTCGTCTGCCTGCCCGGCGCGACGCTGGATGCCTTGGAAAAGACCCTGCGTCCCCTGGGACGAGAGCCGCATTCGGTGATCGGCTCGTCCTGTATCGGCGCCTCGGTTCTTGGGGGCGTGTGCAACAATTCGGGCGGCGCGCTGATCCGGCGCGGGCCTGCCTATACCGAACTCAGCCTTTATGCCGAGGTGCTGGGCGATGGCAGCGTGGCCCTGGTCAACAATCTGGGCCTTGATCTGGGCGATGACCCCGAGGCGATCCTGACCCGGGTCGAGCGGGGCGATCTGCCCGAGCCCGCGCCGACCGATGCCTGGGCCTCGGACCGCGAATATCACGACCATGTCCGCCAGATCGACGCCGAAAGCCCCGCGCGCTTCAACGCCGATCCGCGCCGGCTGCGCGAGGTTGCGGGCTGCGCCGGCAAGCTTGCGGTCTTTGCGGTGCGGCTGGACACGTTCGAGGCCGAGCCGGACACGGCGGTCTTCTACATCGGCACCAATGATCCGGCCGAGCTGACCACGATCCGCCGCCATATCCTTGGCCGGTTCGAAAGCCTGCCGATTGCCGGCGAGTATATCCATCGCGATGCCTATGACATTGCCGCGCGCTACGGCAAGGACACGTTCCTGTTCATCCAGAAGCTGGGAACCGACCGGATGCCGGCGCTGTTTTCGGCGAAATCCCGCGTCGATGCCCTGACCGAGCGGCTTGGTCTGGGCACGACGATTTCGGACCGGATCGCGCAAGGCGTGGCGTGGCTGATGCCCCATCACCTGCCCAGGCGCATGGACGAATATCGCGACCGTTACGAACACCACCTGCTTTTGCGCATGGGCGGCACGGGCATAGCCGAGGCGCGGGGATTTCTGGCGCAGATCATGCCCTCGGCAACGGGGAGCTATTTCGAATGCACCCCGGAGGAGGGCAAGGCCGCCTTTCTGCACCGCTTTGCCGTCGCGGGCGCTGCCAACCGCTACCGCGCCATCCATGCCCGCGAGGTCGAGGACATCATGGCGCTGGACATTGCGCTGCGCCGCAATGACCGCGACTGGGTCGAGACCCTGCCGCCGGAGATAGAATCCCGCATCCAGCACAAGCTTTATTACGGGCATTTCTTCTGCCACGTCTTCCATCAGGATTACGTGGTCAAAAAGGGCCACGACCCCATCGCGCTGGAGCATGAAATGTGGGCGTTGCTGGACCAGCGCGGTGCCGAATATCCGGCGGAACACAATGTTGGCCATCTTTACAAGGCCAAGCCCCAGCTTGCCGATTTCTATCGCGGGCTGGACCCGACCAACAGCCTGAACCCCGGCATCGGCCAGACCTCAAAGCAGAGCTGCTGGCATTAGGCGGGGGGCGCGCCATCGCGGTTCTGGAAATGGCGGGTGATATTGCGCACCATCCCGTCCAGATGCGAGGCAATCGCCGCCGTCATCCGCTGGCTGTCGCGGGCACGCAGCGCGGCGATCATGTCCTGATGGTCGGCCAGAACGCGGGGCGCATCGGCGCGTTCGCGGGCCGAAACGAACCGCACCCGCCACAGCCGCGCCAGATATTCGCGATAGGTCCGGCTGAGCGCCGCATTATGCGCGGCATCGGCAATCGCGGTATGCATGCGCATGTCCTGATCAAAGACATCGACCTTGTCGCCCGTGGCATGATGGGCTGCGACATCGGCGGCCAGGGTGGCAATGGCCTCGATTTCCTCGGGCGAGGCGTTCTGGCAGGCCAACCCGCCGGAAAAGATCTCAAGCTGGCGCAGCACGGCGATTTCGTCCAGCACCTCGGCCAGCGAGGGGTCGGCGACGACGGGGCTGCGCAAGGGACGCAGCGTGACCAGCCCCTCTTGGCCAAGGATGCGCACCGCCTCGCGCAGGGGCGTGCGGCTGACGCCCAGACGTTGGGCATTGTCGCGCTCCTTGAGCGGGCTGCCGGGGGGCAGTTCGCCGGTCAGGATTTCGCGGCGCAGGCGGGCGGCGATGCCGGCGGGAAAGGTCCGGTCGGCTTCCTCGGGTCTGCTGGTCACGATATCGCCTGCATCATTCTAGTTGACCGGGGTTTCCGGGTCCTGCCCGGCCAAAATGGCCCGCAGGTTGGCGCGCTGCAAGGCCCCCATGGCGGCGCGGGTCTCGACCGTGGCGGACCCGATATGGGGCAGGGGCAGGATATTGGACAGCGCCAGCAGGCGCGGGTCGATCTGCGGTTCGTTTCGAAACACATCCAGCGCGGCGGCGCGGATCGCGCCCGATTGCAGGGCGCCGATCAGCGCCTCTTCATCGATGACGCTGCCGCGCGAGATGTTGACGATGACCCCGTCCGGTCCCAGCGCGGCCAGCACCTCGGCCGACACGAACCCCTCGGTTTCCGGGCCGCCGACCACGGCGACGATCAGGTCGTCGACGGCATGCGCCAGATCGGCCGGATCGGCGTGATAGGTCCAGCCCGCAGGCGTGTCCTTGCGGCTGCGCGACTGGTAGTGGATCTCGCATTTGAAACCGGCAAGCCGGTCGGCGATCTCGCGCCCGATGCGCCCCAGCCCAAGGACGCCAACCCGGCGCCCGGATGCCTTGCGCGCCAGCGGCAGCCTGACCCCGCGCCCCCAGTCGCCGCTGCGGGCGTTCTGGATCGCGATCTCGAAATCGCGGGCCTGCGCGATCCACATGGCGACGGCCAGATCGGCCACGTCGTCATTGAGGACCTCGGGGG
>JAGPGI010000429.1 GCA_018056045.1 Paracoccus sp. (in: a-proteobacteria) | reverse complement strand
GTCGAAATTGGCGGTGGTCAGGTCGGCGAACTCGGCGGCCGTCATCCCCAGCGCCTCGGCGCCGGCGCGGGCGGTATGGGCGACATAGGCCGGCTCGTTGCGTTTGCCACGACGAGGCGGGGGGGCTAGATAGGGGGCGTCGGTCTCGATCAGGATGCGGTTACGGGGGGCGGCGGCGAAAATCTCGCGGATCTCGGTCGAGCGGGGAAAGGCCGCGATCCCAGACATGGACAGGTAAAACCCCAGATCCAGCGCCGCGCGGGCCAAATCCGGGCCGCTGGTATAGCAATGCATGACGCAGTCGAAGCGGCCCGCATGATGTTCCTCGGTCAGGATGCGGGCCATGTCGGCATCGGCATCGCGCGAATGGACGATCAGTGGCAGGCCGGTCTGGCGCGCGGCCTCGATATGGATGCGCAGGCTTTCGGCCTGAATGGCGGCGCTGTCGGCGGTATAGTGATAGTCAAGCCCGGTTTCGCCGATGCCGACGAATTTCGGATGCGCCGCCAGCGCCACCAGTTGCGCGACGGTGACCGGCGGCTCTTCGGCGGCGTACATCGGGTGGATGCCGGCGGCGTACCAGACCTCGGGGAAGGTTTCGGCGATGGCGCGGACGCGGGGCTCATTGCCCATGCGGGTGCAGATGGTGACCATGCGGGTGACGCCCGCAGCGCGCGCCCGCGCGACCAGATCGGCCTGCTCGCCAGCGAAATCGGGGAAATCCAGGTGGCAATGGCTGTCCACCAGGTTCAGAGGAGGATGTTCGGACATGCGTGTTTCCGTCAGGTCGCGGGCTGGTTGGTCAGCCCGATCAGCATATCCAATACCAGCGCCGAGGCGTCAAGATTGACCGCCCGCCCGTTGCGCGCGCGCGCTGACAGCTCGGCCTGCGCATTGGCCCAGATCCGGGCCGCCATCGGGTCGGGCGACAGGCGGGTCAGCACCCCGGCCTCGCCTTCGGCGGCCTCGGGCAGGGGGGCGCCCATCAGCCCGGTGCGCGCGGCCCGGGTCAGAAAGCGGTCCAGGAGCGTGATCATCAGGTCGAAGGGATCGCCATCCGCGCCGGCGCCCCCCGCCGCCATTTCGGCCAAAGTGGCGGCGGTGCGGCGGTCCATGCGCGGATATTCGGCGAAAAGCCCGATGATGCGCGCATAAAGTGCCAGCCCGTCCTGCCCGGCCAGCCGCAGCGCCTCGCCGACCGAGCCGCCTGACAGGGCGGCAAGCTGCGCCGCGTCATGATCGACGCCCAGATCGGCCAGCACATGACCCATGTCCTGCGGGGTCAGCGGGTGCAGGCGCAGTTCCCGGCAACGCGAGCGGATGGTCGGCAAAAGCCGCGCCGGCTGATGCGCGACCAAAAGGATTGTCGCGTCATGCGGCGGCTCCTCCAGCAGCTTCAGCAATGCATTGGCCGAGGCCTGGTTCATCTCGTCCGCCGCATCGATGATGGCAACGCGGCGTCCGCCCTCGGCGGCGCTCAGGTGGAAAAAGCTTTGCAACCGGCGGATTTCATCGACGGTGATTTCGGCGCGCAGGCGCTGGGTCTTTTCATCGACGGGGCGGCGCACCAGATGCAGGCGCGGTTCCGACAGCGCCCGGACACGGCGGATGACCGGGGCATCGGGATCCGTGCGCAGATCGTCGCTGGTCCCGTCCGAAAGCAGCCATTTGGCGATGGACCATGCCAGCGTCGCCTTGCCGGTGCCGCGAGGGCCGCTGATCAGCCAGCCGTGATGCAGCCGATGCGCGCGGGCGGCGCTGACGAAATCGGCCACTGCGGCGTCCTGACCCACGACCCGCAGAGCGTCGCGTGGATGCGGGGCGCCGGGAACCCGGTCGGGTTCGGGAAGGCTCTCGTCGCTCATGGCAGCGCGGCAAGGACGCGGGCTGCGACCTCATCCTCACTGCCCGAGCCGTCGATCAGCCGGATGCGCTGCGGGGCCTCATCGGCCAATGCGCGAAAGCCGTCGCGAAGCCGGCGCTGAAAGTCCAGCCCCATACCCTCAAAGCGGTCCTCATTGCCGCCGCGCGCCTGTCCGCGCCGCAACGAGATTTCGGGATCAATATCAATGACGAAGGTCAGGTCCGGCTCAAGCCCGATCATCAGCCGGTGCAGGTCATCGACCAGGGCGCGCTGTTCGGCCCGGGCTGCACCCTGATAGACGCGGGTTGAATCGGCGAAACGGTCGGTCACCACCCAGACGCCCCGCGCCAGGGCCGGGCGGATCAGCCGCTCCAGATGGTCGCGGCGGGCGGCGGTGAAGAGCAGAAGTTCGGTTTCCGGCGACCACCGTTCGCTGCCGCCCTCGACCAGAAGGCGGCGAATTTCCTCGGCGCCGGGGCTGCCGCCGGGCTCGCGGGTCAGGACGGTTTCGG
Organism: Paracoccus sp. (in: a-proteobacteria); assembly: GCA_018056045.1. Classification (GTDB taxonomy): domain Bacteria; phylum Pseudomonadota; class Alphaproteobacteria; order Rhodobacterales; family Rhodobacteraceae; genus Paracoccus. Next base: position 568 of record JAGPGI010000429.1, on the reverse strand, counting down.
TTCCACGCTCGGCCAAGGCGCCGGCGAGACGCCGCGCCTGCGTGGATTTTCCGGAACCGTCGATACCCTCGAAACTGATGAACATGGGCCGGGGCTAGTTCATGACCGACTGATAGGCACGTTCGCCCAGCCGGAAGGCCGCGCTTTGCAGCCGGCCGATGACGCCGGCGCGCGGCACGTCGACCGAGGCGTAAAGCGGCAGCCGCGACTGGCCGGCACCGGGGATGTCCACGACCAGATCGCCCAGCTTGTCACCGGCGGTGATCGGAGCCTCGATCGGACCCTTGAACACCGCCTCGGCGGTGATGCCCGATTGCGCGCCGGCCGGAATCAGGACCTTGACGCCATCGTCCGTGGTCAGGCCGATCTTGCCTTTCTTGCCCAGCCAGACCGGGGCTTCAGCGACGATCTCGCCCTTGGGGACGATGGTGCGCATGGTGAACTGGCGATAGGCCCAGCTGACGATGCGCTCGGATTCTTCGGCGCGGGCCTTGTCGGTGGGAAGGCCCGAAATCACGAAAATCACCCGCCGGTCGCCCTGAATGGCCGATCCGACCAGCCCATAGCC
>JAGPGI010000078.1 GCA_018056045.1 Paracoccus sp. (in: a-proteobacteria) | reverse complement strand
AGACTGAACGGCTTGTCCGAGGTCCAGGTCAGCGCCGCCGCGAAACGGTCGGCGCGGAACTCGGTCATATCCGCCGTGGTCTGCCCCTCAAGCCAGTCCAGGGCCGAGACATCACCCGCGCGCAGCAGGTTCGGGTTGTCGATTTCCCAGCCCGCCGGCAGCGGGTCGGTGACGATCAGCCGCCCGCCGCCCTCGGTTTCCGGCCAGACCTGCAGCCGCACCACCATGCGCGTGCCATGCGCGAGGCTGGCCGGGTCGATCGCCTGCCCCTCGGGGGTAAAATAGCTGCGCTCGATGCGATAGCCGCGCCCACCCGGCGCGGGCGGGGTGGCGGGCTTGCCGGTCGCGGTCAGCGTCACCTCAAGCGGCTGGTCGCCGTTATTGGCGATGCTGGCCGAGGCATCGGGCAGGCTGGCGACAGGCTGGCTCAGCGTGACACCGTTCAGCGCGGCAGGTGGCGCCGATTGCGACAGCGCCCGCGCCGCCAGCACGGTCCAGATCGATTCCTGCGTCGAGAGGCTCTGCCCCGTTTCCTCGGTCCAGGCGATGCGTTCGGCGACCGCGCTGGTCAGCGCGGCGGTATCGACCGCCTGCGATTTCGCATCCGCTGCCAGCGCCAGCAGTGCCGTCGCATCGCGCAGGCGGGTGCCGTAATCCGGGCGATAGCGATAGGGCTCGGTGCCGTTCAGATCGACGGTCTCGCCAGCGCGGCGGAACAAGCGGTCGGCACGGGCCTGATCGCCATATGAGGCCAGCGCCGCCCCCAGATTGGCTGCCGCCATCGGCGTCGAAAACGCCTCGGGCACGGTATCGGCGTAATAGCGCAGATCGCCCACCGTCGCCGCCCGCTCGCGCGCCAGCACCATCAGCGCATAGGCCAAAGCCGCGTTTTCCTCGGCCGAGGCATGCTGCGGTTCGGTCGCATAATTGGCGCGATTGCGCAGGTTGTTGATCGCCTGCTTCATGGCGCTGTCGGGCACCTGATAGCCCATGGCCCGCGCCCGCGACAGGAAGTCGGTGACATAGGCTTCCAGCCACAGATCGCCCGAATCCGCATACCACAGCCCAAAGCCGCCATTCGACGATTGCCGGGTCAGGATCTGGCCGATGGCATCCTGCACGCGCTTGCCGGTGTCGGCGGCACCGGCGTCACCGATCCCCTCAAGGCTTTCCAGCCCGCTGAGATACAAAAGCGGCATCGCCCCCGAGGTCAGCTGCTCGGTGCAGCCGTAAGGATAGCGCGACAGCCGCGCCAGCGCCCCGGCCACGTCCAGCCGCGCATAGGGGCCGACCGCCGCCGTCAGCAGCGCGCCGGGCAGCATGCCCTCGGTCAGCTGAGGCGGCACGGAAAGGCTTTCGCCGGGCGCCAGTTCCAGACGGTCCTGACGCTGGATGTCGGCCTCGTTCAGCGCGACCGGGATGGTGATGTCCTTGGTCAGCGCCGCGCCATCGGGCGTGGTCAGGGTCAGGCGCAATTCGGCCCGGCCTTCGGTCTGGCCAGCGGTGACGGCCATTTGGGTTGCAGCCTCGTTGCTGGCGTCGGTCAGTTCGACGCTTTCGGCGGCAAGGCTGGTGGTCAGGGGCGCGTCGCCGCCGGTCTGCTGGACCGCCAGCCGCATCTCGCCCGCAGGGCCCGAGGTGCGGGTCAGCCGCAGCCCGACCTGCGCCTGATCGCCCGGCGCAAGGAAGGCGGGCGCGGTCACGGTCAGCACCACCGGATCGCGCACCAGAACCGAGGCGTCGGACTGGCCTACGCCCTTTGCCGACCAGACCACGGCCATGACCCGGACCTCGCCGTTGAAATCGCCAACCGGAATTTCCAGCTTGGCGGTGCCGTCCGCGCCCAGCGTGACCGGACCGGAAAACCAGCTCATCAGCTTTTCGGTGGGTGGCGGGGCCTCGGCATTGGCGGCAAGGCTGGCGTCGCCGCCCTCGCGCAGCGCCCCGTCCGGCGCCCCGGTCGGCAGGATCAGCCGCCCATACAGATCGCGCAGCCCGACGCCCAGCCGCCGCTGGCCGAAATAATGCTTGCCGGGATCGGGGGGCGTATAGCCGGTCAGGTTCAGGATGCCCTGATCGACCGCCGCGACGGTGGCATAGACGGTTTCACCGCCAGCGCCGTCCACTTTCAGCGTGACCGGAATGACGCCGCGCGGACGGGTTTCCTTTGGCGCCTCGATGCTGGCTGCCATCTTGCGGTCGCCCGGATCGACGGCGGCATGGGCCAGACCCATGGCGCGCACCGGCTGGCGGTCGCCGGGCTGGGCGCCCTCCAGCGGACGGATGGCGCTGACGGTGACATAGACGCCCGCGCCCCATTCATCGGTCACCGGCAGGTCGATATCGTTTTCGCCCGCCTTCAGCGCCACGGTCTGCATCGAGACCAGCTTGTTCGACAGGACCGAGACCAGCCCCAGCCCGTCCGAGATCGCCTGCACCTTGACCCGCGCGGTGTCGCCGCTGCGATAGGCGGGCTGGTCCAGCACCACCTGCAACCGGTCGGGCGTTTCGGTGCCCGAGGTGGCGACCGCGCCCCAGCCGGCATAGAACTGGACCGAGCTTTGCCCGCCCTGACCGGATGCCGGTTCGGCCAGCAGCTCATACTGGCCCCATTCGACCGTGGCGGCGATTTCGGCCGGGGTCGCGCCCGGCTCGGCCACGCCCTCGCTGACGCGGGTGCGGGTGGTGATCGCCTCCCAGTTCCATTGGCCGCCGACGGAATACCATTGGTAGTCGGTGTCGATGCGGTTCAGCACCCAGCGCACCGGCGCGGTGGCGGGTTTCAGGTCCGGCCCGATGGCCAGCAGCGAAAAGCGCGCCTCGGATTTCTCCGGCACGGTGTCGCCCTCGAACAGGGGCTTGATGCCGATGACCGGGGCCTCGGGCATGACGATGCGGCTTTCGGTCCGCTCGACCGGGCGGCCGGCGCCCTCGCGGATGCTCAGGATTACCTCGGCCTGATAGGGGCGCGGGCCCAGCGTCGCGGCATCGGGCAGGGTAATCTGCGTGGCGTAATTGCCCTGTGCATCGGTCACGCCCGAGGGCAGGCTTTCGTTCACCGGCTGGGTGTCGTCATCCTGACGGCCAAAGCTGTAGCCGTCATAGCCGGCAAGGCTGCGCGTGGGGGCAAGACGCTGCTGCCCCTCGACCGGCAGATTGGCGGCGGGGGCGCCGAACAGCCAATGCGCGGCCAGCGACACGTCCAGCGTGCCGCCGGCGCGGGCCGGCCCCTCGGGCAGGTTCGGGGTGAAATCGATGCGCTCGGGCAGGAAATCCTCGACCAGCAGGCGGGCGGTGGCCAGCGCCGGGCCGTCCGCCTCGCTGCGCAGTTCCAGCCGCCATGTGCCGCGCGGGGCATTGCCGGGAATGGCCCATGCCAGCGTGCTGCCGCCCGCGCCAAGGGGCGTCGGGGCAAAGCGGGTCTGCTCGACCCCGTCGGGGCGCAGGATTACGGCGGTCAGCGGCAGGTTCTCGATGGCGCGGGCCTCGGCGTTGCGGACCAGCACGGTGGCGTTGACGGTCTCGCCGACGCGGTAGGCGCCGCGATCGGTGGTGACGAACAGGTCGATCGGCGGCGCGGGCGGCGCGCCCTCGACCCCGCGATCAGACAGATCGAATTCCGGGTCCGACAGCGACAGGAAGGCCATGTCGCGGGGCGCGCGGTCGCTGCCCTCGCCCTGCCAGTCGGTCACGGTGACCAGCGCGGGTTCGGCGCCATTGCGGCCAAGGCTCAGGCCGGGGTCAAAGCGGGCAATGCCCTGATCGTCGGTCATCGCCCGCGCCAGCACCTCGTTCGAGCGGCTGAGCAGCGCCACCTCGGTCCCCGGCTTGGCGCCGGTGTCGCGCAGGCTGCGCACCGCGACGGTCAGCCCGTCCGCGCCGGAATAGGTCGAAATCCCGAAATCCGAGATCACGAACCATTGCGTCGCCAGCCCGGTATCCGAGACCGCCTTGTTGGCGATATGCGCCTCGAGGATATAGATGCCGGGCTCCAGCGGACCGGCCTCGGCGGGAATGGCAAGGCTGGTGGTCAGTTCGCGGTTCATGCTGTCCTGACCCATCGGGCGGGCAACCTCGGCCGCGCCTTTCCAGACCTCGCGCGCCATCTGCTCCGAGAAATATTCCGCCTGCCAGCTGTCCAGCGGCGTCGCGAACATGCTTTCGGACATGGTGCGGATCAGGTTGCGGTCGGAAATGCGCAGCAGTCGCAGGTCGATCAACTCGGCATTGACCGTGACCATGGCCAGCCGCTGATCGCCCGAGGCGGGCAGAACATAGGCGCGGCCGGGAAAGCGCACCTCGGGCGAGCGGTCGCGGATATAGCCCTTCAGGGTCACGTCGCTGGCCAGCGTCTCGCCATCCGCCGCGGGCAGGCCGGCGCGCAGGGTCAGCTCGATATTCTGGCCATGGGTCAGGCCGGCCACGCAAAGCTGCTGGCCGTCGGCCTCGACCGTCAGGTCCCCCTCGGGCAGGCGCAGAAAGGGGGCGTAATCGGTCGACGGGGACAGCTCGCGCGTCAGCACGGCGCAAAAGCGCGGCATCTTGCCATCCGCCTCGACGCGGCTGTCGGTGACGCGCAGGCCGTTGCGGGCCTCGGACTGTTCCAGGGCCGAGGTGATGTCGGGATCGCCGGGCGCGATCTGCCGCGCCAGGCGCAGCGCGGCCAGCCCGTCGCGGCCGCGATCCAGATGGTCATAGCTGCGGGCCAGATGGTAAAGCGCCTGTCCGGCCACGACATCTTCCTCGGCGCGCAGATAGCCGTTCAGCGCCATCTGCGCGGCCGAGGCCGCCTGCTGGCTGCCATCCTCGGCGCGCAGGGTCATCCGCGCCAGATCGACCCAGTCCTGCGCCAGATCGTCGCGCGCCACATAGGCGGCCAGAAGCTGGGTCGCGGCCGACAGGTTGCCGCCATATTCCAGCGACCGGATCTCGGCGCGGTCGCTGCCCGAGGCGGGCAGCGGCCTTTGCATGGCGGCGAATGTCCGCGCCTGCGTCAGCGCCGAAGAGAGGTCATCGGCCGTCAGGAAGGGCGCCGCCCCGGCGCGGCCTATGGCGCGGGCGACCGCCTCGGGCGAGGGGCTGACGGCATAGCCCGAAATCGCGCCGTCAAAGGGCGTCGGCGCACCGGCCTCGGCCTTTGGGAAACAGGCGCGGGCGCGTTCGTTATAGGTCAGGCTGCGGCATTCGGCATTGCCGGCGCAGGCCTGGATGCAGGCCTGCAGCGTGGTGTCGAAAAGCTGTGCCAGATCGCCGCCGGGCATGTCGGTATTGGCCATCAGGCTGAGCCGGCGTTCGGGCAGGGGGCTGTCATCGGCAATGGCCGTGCCCGCGATCAAAAACCCGGACAGGGCTGCGACAATGAAACCATGCCAAGCGGAACGAGCCACGACCAAACCTCCGTGATGCAATGCATCTTTGTGCCATCCCGATTCCGTAGAGGCAATCTATTCCCATTCCAGCTCGGCATAGGCGGCCGAGGCATTGCGCGCGGTGGTGGCGTCGAAATCGGCCCAGCCGGCTGATATCGGCTGCATGGCGGCGACGATTGCCGGGATCGCCTGCGACAGCGGCTGGCCCGCGTCCAGGGCCGCGCGGGCCGCGTCCCGCAGCGCGCCCAGATAGGCCCGCGTCGGCGCGATGGCTTTGTCGCGGCTGTCCATGACCGGACCATGGCCAGGCACGATGCGGTCGGGAAGGGGGTCGGGCACCGTGTCCAGCCAGCCAAGCCAGCCCTTGAGCGAGCCGTCCAGCGACGGCGTCAGCCCCATCGCGATCAGATCGCCCGCGAAAAGCGTGGCCGAACCGTCATCGAACACCGTCATGTCGGTATCGGTATGCGCGGTCGCCACCGGCCGCAGATGCAGGCTGCGCCCGCCAAGCGCGACGGTCTGCGGCGCCTCGATCCGGTGATCTATGGCGGCGATGCGGGTGCCGGCAAAGGCGGCGGCGCCGATCTGTTCGGGGATCGAGACCATCCATGTCGGCGCCCGCTGCGCCACCGCGTCAGGCAGGCGCGCATCGGCCAGAATGGCGGCGCCGGCCTCGGAAAACACCTCGGCGCCAAGGATGTGATCGGGATGCATATGGGTCAGGATCAGGTGGCGCACCGGCTTGTCGGTGACCCGCCGGATGGCGGCGTAAAGCGCCTCGCCCTCGGCGCGGCTGCCACCGGCATCGATCACCGCCACCGTGTCCTTGCCGATGACAAAGGACAGGTTGGCGATCTGGCCGCGGTTCTGCGGCGAAAGCTGCGCCATCTCGCCCTGATGAACATGCACCCCGGGGGCGATTTCGGGCATGTCCAATGCCGGCAGCTCAGTGGTTTCCACGCAGCGCGGCTTGGCCCCGGCGATCAGGTCGGGATGTCGCGCCAGCCAGTCGGCGGCGATGGGGCCGGCGCGCATCTCGCAATCCTCGCGGGCGCGGGCCTCGCCGGCAGGCAGAAGGCGCGGCTCGCAGGTCTCGGGCGCGCTGGCAAGGCAGGCGGCAAGGATCAGATGGAACATGGTATTTTCCGGCCTCTCCGGTCCGGGCAGCCTATCACAGCAGCGACAGCGCGGCCATCTAAGACCTTTGGCCGCTTGACTGGTCCCGGCGCCGGCGTAGCATTATTGCGTCCGCATTCTGACCGCGCCGCCCCTGCCGGCGCATGGCAAGAAGGAACCGGATATGCGAATTGCCCCAAGGCTGGCGCTGATCCTGTCATTGCTGGCTGGTCCCGTCCTTGCGCAAGAGGTGGAAAACCCGCTGCTGCCCTCGCCGCTCTGGGACGATCTGCGGCTGAGCATCATCGGCACCGAGGACGAGCCGCCGCTGGACCCCTCGGTCCTGTTGCTGGATGCACCCAAGCGCGCCGACAATCCGGCGCTGGTGCCGGTGCGTATCACCCAGCCGCCGGGCGCGCCCGCGATCACGAAACTGGTGCTGGTGGTCGATGGCAATCCCGCGCCGGTCGCCGCTGAATTCAGCTTTGGCAAGGCGCTGATGCCGCTGGATTTCGAGGTGCGCGTGCGCGTGAACACCTATTCCGACCTGCGCGCCATCGCCACGCTTGAGGACGGGCGGCAGGTCATGGCCGGGCGTTACGTCAAGGCCTCGGGCGGCTGCGCGGCGCCGGCGGGCAAAAGCATGGACGAGGTGCGCGCGACCATGGGCGAGATGCGTTTTCGCCAGTCCGACGAGGCGGGCCGCCCCTTTGGCACGCTGATGATCCGGCATCCGAATTTTTCGGGATTGCAGCGCGATCAGGTGTCGCTGCTGACCATCCCGGCCGAGTTCATTCAGGTGCTCGAGGTCAAGCAGGGCGATGCGCCCCTGTTCACCATGGAGGCCGGGATCTCGATCTCCGAGGACCCGGTATTCCGCTTTGCCCATGCGCCGGGTCAGGGCGCGGTCACCGTCCATGCGCAGGATACCGAGGGGCGGGTCTGGGATCAGTCCTTCTGAAGCCGGGCGGGCTGGCCCAACAGGTGCCATGCCTGCGCGTTCAGGGCGCGGGCCTCGTCCGGGGCATGGGTGACCAGCAAAAGGCCGGCGCCGGTCCGCGTCAGCAGCGCGTCGGTCAGCGCCACCATGCGCGCGGCGGTTTCCCCGTCCAGCGAGGCAAATGGTTCATCCATCAGCAGGATATCGGGTGCGGCGGCAAAGGCGCGGGCCAGCGCCAGCCGGCGCTGCTGGCCCAGCGACAACTGGCGGGGAAATTTCGCCTCATGCCCGGCCAGCCCGACCTGTGCCAGCCAGTCCTGCGCCAGTTCGGGCGTGCAGCCGGTGGCGATCACGATATTGGCCAGCGCATCGCGCCATGGCAGCAGCACGGGTTCCTGAAACACCACCGCGCGGCGCGCATCCCCGGTCAGGGTGCCGCGAAATTCAGTGTCCAGCCCGGCAAGCATGCGCAAAAGCGTCGACTTCCCGATCCCCGATGGGCCCAGCACCGCCAGCCTTTCCCCGCGCGCCAGGCTTAGGGTCAGCGTCCCCAGCACCTCGCGCGCGCCAAAGCCTTTCGAGATCAGTTCAAGCCGCATCCTGCCTCCAGCGATTGGCGCGGCGTTCCCAGGGTCGCAGGATCAGCAGGTCGATGGCCAGCATGACCGCGACAAAGGCCAGCGCCCAGGCCAGCACGCCCTCGACATCGAAGCTGGAGAACAGCAGGTGGATCTTGAAGCCGACCCCGTTCGAGCGGCCAAGAAATTCGACCACCAGCACGATCTTCCAGATCAGCGCGATGCCGGCGCGGGCCGAAGCCGCGATCTGCGGCGCAAGCTGGGGCAGCACGACATGGCGCAGCCGCGCCATCGGGGCCATGCGGAATGCGCGCGCCATCTCGTCCAGATCGGGGCGCAGCGCACGGGCGCCCTCGCGGATCATGACGGTGACAAGGGGGATCTTGTTCAGTGCCACGGCGATGATGGCGGCGGTTTCATTCAGGCCGATCCAGATATAGCACAGCACGATCACGACCAGCGCCGGCACGTTCAGCCCGATGATCAGCGCCGGGTTCAGCCAGTCATCGGCAGCGCGCGAGCGGCCCATGACCAGCCCCAGCGCCATGCCCAGAGCCATGGCGAAGGCAAAGCTCAGGCCTACGCGCATCAGCGTCATGCCGGCGTTGAACCACAGCTCTCCCGAGGCGGCAAGCTGGCCGATCCGCGCGGCCACCTCCCATGGTGCGGGCAGCGTCTGCGGCCGGTCCGTCAGCTGCGAGGCGACAGCCCACAGAACCAGCATGGCCGCGACCGAGGCCAGCCCCGGCAGCAGGCCGGGGCGCAGGGGCCGGGTCTTGGGCGTGTCGCTCAAGTCAGGACGGCTCCGGCGACCAGAACAGGCCCTCGGGCAATGTGGTAAGCCCGCCGGTCAGCTCGTCGCCGCCAAGCTCGGCCATGGCGGCAAAGATCTTTTGCGCATTGGCGGCATCGACCGGGCCGGGGGCGGGAATGCCCGCGCGCCAGCCGGCCTTGAGGGCCTCGAATTCGGCATCGTCGGCGGCATTCATGATCGGGCGCAGCGCCGCCCATGCGGCATCGTCGCGGGCCAGCAGATCCTTGGCCGCGCGCGATGCACGGGCGAAACCGGCGGCGATTTCGGGGTTTTCGGCGATCCAGCCGTCGCGCAGCACATAGCCCAGCAGCGGCGTCGCGGGGTCCAGCCCCAGATCGCGCGCCGCATCCGTGACCGAGATCAGCTGCCGCATCCCGGCGGCCTGCATCTTGGCCTGAAAGTGCCAGAAATTGATCGCGGCATCGACCTCGCCGGTTTCAGCCGCGTTCTTGATCATCGGCGGCGCGCCAAAGACCTGGGTGGTCGTCTCGGCCAGGTCCTGGCCCAGTTTCGCGCGCGACCAGGCCCGCAGGATCAGCCAGCTTTTATCGACCGGGCCGCCCGCGATGCCGATCTTTTTGCCCGCCAGATCGGCCAGCGTCTGCGCCGGGCTGTCTGCGGCGACCATGACCCCGCCCACCGCCGTCGAATAGGGCAGAAAGGTGAAATCCGTCCCCTTGGCGCGCTGCTGGGCCACCCACAGCCAGTCCGAGACGATGGTATCGACCTCGCCCCCCTGCATGGCGACCTGCGTGGCGGGGTTTCCGGCCAGCGGCGTCGGCACCAGC
>JAGPGI010000428.1 GCA_018056045.1 Paracoccus sp. (in: a-proteobacteria) | reverse complement strand
CTGACCGAGTTCGGTCAGATGGCCGCGCAATGCGTTGATCGCCTGCGTGCGCTGCCGGATCAGCAACTCCCGGACCCGGAAGACCATTGCCGCGCCCTGCGTCTCTTCGCTCTTGACCGGAACAAAGGTATGCGCCGTCTGTGCCCCATTGATTTCAGGCTTGCGCGGCGGGGTGTCCGACGGAGCTGAGGCCCGTTGGTAGCTCAGAAAGGAGTCCTTTATGAGCTCATCCCGGCTGGTTTCGCCGCTTGGGCATATGCCCAGGGCATCAGGGCGTCGATGTCTTTTTCCCGGTGGCCGTTGGCCAGGCGCGTTAAGAGATCGCGCAGGTAGGCATAGGGCTCGACGCCATTCATCTTGCATGTGCCGATGAGGCTGGCGAAGCGAGCCCAGTTGCGCCCGCCGTCGTCATGACCGGCAAACAATGCGTTGCGGCGGTTCATGGCCGGGCTTCGGATGGCATTCTCGACCAAGTTGGAGTCGATGTCGACGCGGCCGTCATCAAGGAACAGCCGGAAGCCGTCCTGGCGCTTCAGCATATAGGCCATGGCCTCACCAAGGTCGGATTTTCGCGAGACCCGGGCAGCCTGTGCCTTCAGCCAGGTAAAGAACGCGTCGACCAGGGGGCGGGACATTTCCTGCCGGACGGCCCGTCGATGTTCCGGATCGCTTCCGCGGATGGCATCCTCGACCTTGTAGAGCGCAGCAATGCGCAGGAGCGCCTCATCGATGATCGGTGAGCCTTTCTTCGGCTTGGCCTTGATCAGCTTGCGCCGGCCATGCGCCCAACAAAAGGCCAACCGCAAGGGAGCGCCGCCGGTGCGTTTTGGCGTGGCCAGATGGGTATAGGCACCATAGGCATCGACCTGGATCGTGCCATCGAAGCCAGCAAGGATTTCTGCGGCATATTCGCCCTTACGACCGGGCCGGTAGTGGAACACCACGCCGGGTGGAGCCGTGCCGCTCCATCCTCGGTCATCCCGCAATACTGCCCAGAGATAGCCAGTTTTCGTCGTGCCACGCCCCGGATCCAGCACCGGGGCGGTTGTTTCATCGACGTAGAGGCGGGAGCTTTCCGCCATCAACCGCCGGGCCATGTGGTCGACCACGGGCGCTATCATGGCGCCGGTTCGGCCCATCCAGTCGGCCAGAACCGAACGGTCGATCGGCACCCCGTGCCGGGCCATCACCACCGCCTGCCGGTTCAGCGGCATGTGCTCGGAATGCTTGGCAACGGCGATCTGGGCCAGCAGCGCCTCGGTCGGCCAGCTGCCCTCCAGCAGATGGGCGGGAGCCCTGGCCTGCACCACGCCGGCACGCCCCTTGGGGCAGGCATAACGGGGGCGCACCGTAACGATCACCTGATAGCGGGCCGGGATGTAATCCAGCCGCTCGCTTCGGTCCTCACCGATCCGGACCATGTCGCCGCAACCGCAGGGGCAGACGAGGCTGTCGGGCTCGACCACGCGCTCAACCCGTGGCAGGCTCTCAGGCAGAGCCCGGGCCTTGCGGGGCGCCCGAGGCTTGCGCCTCTCGGGATCCGGTTCGCTAGCCGCGATCCTTTCTTCGAGCGCGGCGATCTGTGCCTGCGTCTCGGCGATGGCGGCCTCCTGGTCTTCCAGCGCCAGTTCCAGCTGCGCCGGGGCCAGCTTTTCCGATTTAGGCCCGAACTTCGTGTGCCGGTAATCCTGAACCTGGCCTTCCAGCCGTTCGATCAGGGCCTTCAATTCGATGATGAAGGCGTCCTTCTCGGCCACCACCGCCTGCTCGTGCTGGCGCGCCGCCCGTTCGACCGTCGCCTCGAAGCGCGCGGCTTCCAGGGCCGCCTGCTGGGCGGCGAAGGCCTTCACCACCTCGGGCGGAAGGTCCGGAAACAGGCTGAGATCGAAGGGCTGAGACATGTGCCTCTTTATCCGATCCAGACCAGAAAGCCCAGTAAAACAAGGTAAAATATACCCGACAGATCACCCCGCCGCAGTCGGAGCTGCCACCCGCCGCGCCACCGTCCGGCGCCAGTCCAGCCCCTCGAACAGAGCTTCCGCCTGTGCCCGGGACAGCCGCATCACCCCGTCCTGAACCTTTGGCCAGGCGAAGCTGCCTTCCTCCAGAACCTTGTAGATCAGCACCATCCCGGTTCCATCCCAGACAAGGATCTTCAGCCTGTCACCTCGCTTTGATCGGAAGATCACCGTGACACCGGAATGTGGGTCGAGCTTCAGCTCCGTCTGAACCACCAGGGCCAAAGCCTGGTGCCCGCAGCGGAAGTCTACCGGCTTCGTCGCGATCAGGATCGGATGCCGCGCACCTGCAACGATCATGCCTCCCCTCGCAACGCGCGCACCAGAGCCGCAGCACGCTCCACCGCGACATCGCCGGGAACACGCAGCACGATGCCCGCGCCGATCTCCACCGTCACAACCCCAGGTGCGGCGGTCTCTGCCGATTGGTCAGAAGCGTCGCCAACCGCCAGCGGCACAAAAAACGGCTCCGAAGAAAAGGTGCGGGGCAACTCGGGCTCCGCCACAAAATCTGCGGGAAGGGCCAACAATCCGCGCCGCGCACGGCTCCGCCATTCCGAAAGATGGTGGGGCTGCATGTCATGACGCCGGGCTACAGCCGCCACAGTCGCCCCAGGTTGAAAGGTCTCCGCGACAATCCGCGCCTTCACTGCGTCAGGCCAGCGCCGGTTGCTCCGGCGAGCCTCCACAACCTCACACCGCCCAACAAATCCATCCTCGCCATCCGCCATGCCGACACCCTTCTGAAACCTCAGAAGAAAAATCGCCGCTCGGCTCAAGATCGGAAACCGCAAATCTCAATGGGATGCAGACGCCGGATACGAACAAAGCGCATGGTGGGTCGCATAGCCGCCTCGCAGATGGCCTCGGCGTCCGCCATGTCATTCTTCTGGCGCTTCACAAACGGCTTCACATAGGCCGGCGGGATCAGCCGCACCTCATGCCCC
>JAGPGI010000426.1 GCA_018056045.1 Paracoccus sp. (in: a-proteobacteria) | reverse complement strand
TGTCTCGATCGGGAACCATCTGGGCTATGCGCTGATGTTTTCCGACCGCATCAAGGTCACCGGCAACCTGTCCCTGCGCGACCGCAGCCACGGCATCATGCTGAACTATGCCAATAATGCCGATGTGATCGGCAATCTGGTGCGCGGCGGGACCGAGAAATGCACCTTTATCTATAACGCCCACAAGAACCTAATCGCCGGCAACCGCTTCGAGGGCTGCGATATCGGCATCCATTTCACCGCCGGGTCCGAGCGCAACGCCATCACCGGCAACGCCTTTCTGGGCAACCGCAATCAGGTGAAATATGTCGGCACCCGCGACGTGGAATGGAGCCTGGACGGCACCGGCAATTTCTGGTCCGACAATCCCGCCTTTGACCTGAATGGCGACGGGATCGCCGACAGCCCCTATCGCCCCAATGACCTGATGGATCATATCCTTTGGTCCCAGCCCGCCGCCGCGCTTTTGACCGGCGCGCCCGCCGTGCAACTGATCCGCTGGTCGCAATCCAGCTTTCCCGCCACCCTGCCCGGCGGCGTCGTGGACAGTTTCCCGCAGATCACCGCCACCGAAATCGCGGTGCCCCCCAAGATTGCCGGATACGAGGCCGAGGCCGACCCATCCTGGCTGAAAGATGACGCGCATGACGACACCATTGACCCTCTCGCAACTCACTAAGCGCTACGGTCAGGTGACCGCGCTTTCCGAGGTCACGCTGACCGTCCAGCCCGGCCAGCGCGTGGCGCTGCTGGGCCATAATGGTGCCGGCAAATCCACACTGATGAAGATCGTGCTGGGGCTGATCCCCCATGACGGCGGCGAGGTGCGGGTCATGGGCGCGCCTCCCGGCAGTGCGCTCGCGCGCGATGCAACCGCCTATCTGCCCGAAAGCGTGGCCTTTCACCCGGCCCTGACCGGGCGCGAGCAGATCGCGCATTACCTGCGGCTGCGCGGGCGACCCGCCTCGGGTGCGGCGGATATTCTGGCGCGGGTCGGGCTGGCCGATGCGCTGGACCGCCGCATCGGCACCTATTCCAAGGGCATGCGCCAGCGCGTCGGACTGGCGCAGGCGCTGATCGGCGACCCGCGCCTGCTGGTGCTGGACGAGCCGACCAGCGGCCTTGATCCGGTCTCGCGCCGCGATTTCTATGCGCTGCTCGATGAACTGGCGGCGCGGGGGGCGGCGATCCTGCTATCCTCGCACGCGCTGACCGAGGTCGAGGCCCGCACCGACCTGATCGCCATCCTGTCACGGGGCAAGCTGGTGGCGCAGGGCAGCATCACCGATCTGCGCGCGCGCGCCGATCTGCCGCTGACCATCCAGATCACCGTCGCCGAGGGCGGCGAGCCGGCAGTCCGCGCGGCCTTTCCCGGCGCCGAATTCGCCGGGCGCGGCGCGCAGATATGGGTCCCGCAGACCGACAAGCTGGCGATGCTAGGCCGGATCGCCGAACTGGGCAGCCATGTCGCCGATGTCGATCTGTTCCCGCCCAGCCTTGAGGATATCTATACCCAGATCAGCCGCAGGGACGCCGCATGATGAGCCGCATTTTCGCCATTGCCGCCATCGAGATGCGCATCGCGCTGCGCAACCGCTGGGTCGCCATCGCCGTCGCCATGATGGTGCTGTTTTCGCTGGTGCTGTCGGCCGCAGGTTCCGCGCCCACGGGCGCCTTGGGGACCGACCGGCTGTCGGTGATCGTCGCCAGCCTGACCAGCCTTGCCGTCTATCTGGTGCCGCTGGTGGCGCTGCTGATGTCCTTTGACGCCATCGCCGGCGAGGTCGAGCGCGGCACATTGCCCCTGCTTTTGACCTATCCGGTGTCGCGCACGCAGATCGTGCTGGGCAAGGCGCTTGCGCATCTGGCGGTGCTCGCCATGGCGCTGGCGGCGGGTTACGGCGTCGCCGCGATTGCCGCCATCGCCAGCGATGCCAGCGCGCTCAATGGCCTGCCGTCGCTGTGGCGGTTGTTTTGGAGCTCGCTTCCCTTGGGCGCGGCCTTTCTGGGTGCGGGCTATACGCTGTCGGCGCTGGCGCGGCGGCCCTCGGGCGCGGCGGGGCTGGCCATCGGGCTGTGGCTGGTCGCGGTGGTCTTGTGGGATCTGGCGCTGCTGGCGGCCGTGGTCGCCGATGATGGAGGCCGCTTTACCACCTCGTTCCTGCCGGCGGCGCTGCTGACGAACCCCGCCGATGCGTTCCGGCTTTACAACCTCTCGGCCAGTCAGGCCACAGCCGCCGCCGCCGGACTGGCGGGCGCGGCCAATGCCATCCCGCCCTTTGCCGCGCTGGCCTCGGTCCTGCTCTGGCCGCTTTGCGGGCTGGCCGCCGCCGTTCTGGCCTTCCGAAGGATCACACCATGAAAAAGCTCGCCCTGATCGCGCTGCTGGCCCTGACCGCCTGCCGCGAGGAAACCGCCGAGATCCCGGCTCCGGTCGAGATGACCGCCGCCGCCGTTGGCTATTACTGCCAGATGGACCTGCTGGAACATCCCGGCCCCAAGGCGCAGATCCATCTGAAGGATGTCTCGGCGCCGATCTTTTTTGCGCAGGTGCGCGACGCGCTGGCCTTTCAGCGCATGCCCGAACAGAACGACGTCATCACCGCGATCTATGTCAGCGACATGGACCGCGCCAAAAGCTGGGCCGAGCCGGGGGCTGATAACTGGACCCTCGCACCCGAGGCATGGTTCGTGATGGGATCAAAACAGGCGGGCGGCATGGGAGCCGATGAAATGGTACCCTTTGCGACCGAGGCCGGCGCGCGGGCCTTCGCCAGCACATATGGCGGCAAGGTGCTGCGCATGGGCGACATTCCCGACAGCGCGGTGCTGGCCCCCGCCAGCGGCCCCGCCCCCATCGCGGCCCCGGACGACGCCGATGCCGACTATCTGGAACGGCTGAAAGCCGCCACGAAAGGAAGTTGACCATGAAACGCCGCCGCTTCCTGACCATCACCGCCGGGCTGCTG
>JAGPGI010000427.1 GCA_018056045.1 Paracoccus sp. (in: a-proteobacteria) | reverse complement strand
GTTTGCGCTGAACCGGTACCGATGACGGCGGTGCCGATCCTCTGCATGTGAATTCAGCCTGGGGCCTTGACCTCGTGCCGGCAAAGCGGCTTGCTTGCCGGAACCATTCGAAAGACCGTCACAATGAACAGCTTTCTTGATATCCATACCACAGCGAAATCCGATCTGCGGGGCATGATCGACGCCGCGCGCCGGATGAAGGATGCCCGCAATGGCCAGCCCAAGGGCGCGCCCGATGCCGAGCAGCCGCTGGCGAACCGCATGGTGGCGCTGATCTTTGAAAAGCCCTCGACGCGGACGCGGGTCAGTTTCGACCTTGGCGTGCGCCAGATGGGCGGGCAGACCATGGTGCTGTCGGGCAAGGAAATGCAGCTGGGCCATGGCGAGACCATCGCCGACACGGCGCGGGTGCTGTCGCGCTATGTCGATCTGATCATGATCCGCACCTTCGAGGAAGCGACGCTGCTGGAAATGGCTGAATATGCCAGCGTGCCGGTGATCAACGGGCTGACGAACCGCACCCATCCCTGCCAGATCATGGCCGATGTGATGACCTTCGAGGAACATCGCGGCCCGATCGCCGGACGCAAGGTGGTCTGGTCGGGGGACGGCAATAATGTCTGCGCAAGCATGGTGCACGCTGCCGGTCAGTTCGGCTTTGACTTCACCTTTACCGGCCCGCCGCCGCTGGACCCCGAGCACGAGGCAATGGAATTCGCCCGCGCGCAGGGCGTTCAGGCGCTGATCGAGCGCGACCCCGCGAAAGCGGTCGAGGGTGCCGATCTGGTGGTGACCGATACCTGGGTCTCGATGCATGACCCGCAATCGGCGCGCGAGCGGCGCCACAACCAGCTGCGTGGCTATCAGGTCAACGAGGCACTGATGGCGCAGGCCAAGCCGGATGCGCTGTTCATGCATTGCCTGCCGGCGCATCGCGATGACGAGGTGACAAGCGCGGTCATGGATGGCCCGAATTCGGTCATCTTTGACGAGGCCGAGAACCGGCTGCACGCCCAGAAGGCGGTCATGCGCTGGTGTCTGGGGGTCTAGGGGGCGCTGCCCCCGTCGCGCGGATCGCGCGACTCCCCCGGGATATTTCGACATGAAAGAAGGGGCGCGGTCCTGGCCGCGCCCCTTTTCGTTGGATCAGTTCTCGCGGAAGGCGCGGATGAAGTAATCGCTGAGCGGTTTGACCAGATAGGCCATCGGGCTGCGCTCGCCGGTCTGGATATAGACCTCGACCGGCATGCCGGGAACGAGGTCGAGCCCTTTGAGTTTTTCGAGTTCCGTGGCCGGAATGGTCACTTCGGCGCGGTAATAGGGGACCTGGGTCGCCTGATCGACCAGCGTATCGGGTGAGACGCGGCTGAGCACGCCGTCGATCTCGGGCGTGGTGCGCGACGAGAAGGATGAGAAGCGCAGCACGACCTGCTGGCCGGGATGGACCTCGTCGACATTGATTGTTGCGACACGCGCGACGACCACCAGCGGGCGGTCCTGCGGAATGATGAACATGATCGGATCGGCGGGGCGGATGACCGAGCGCGGGGTGGTCACCTGCAATTCCTGCACCACGCCGGAGACCGGGGCACGAATCTCGAGGCGCGAGACCTGCTCGATCAGCGACCGGCGGCGCTCGGCCAGTTCGAGTTCGCGGTAGCCAAGATCGCGCAATTCGGTTTCAGCCGCTTCGCGATAGGTTGCGGATTTCTCGAGGCGCGACAGGTCGATTTCTGCCAGTTGGGTGACCGCGCGGGCGCGGGTCGCGGTGATTTCGCCCAACTGGCCGTCCAGCCGGGCGGCCTCGCGTTCCAGCGCGAGCACGCGCGGAGCCTGAGCAAGGCCCTTTTCAAGCAATGAGCGCTGGTCGCGCAATTCCTGCGAGATGAAATCGCGCTGTTTCTGCAGGGCGCTGGCCTGCGCGTCGATGCCGCCGATCTGCGATTCGACCTGTTCGGCTTGCTTGGCGAGCTGGCCGAGCGATTGCTTCAGCGTGTCGAGCCGGGCGGCGAAAAGGCTGCTTTGTCCGTCCATCAGCGCCTTGAGTTCGGGGCGCTGCTCGGCGGTCGCGACCAGTTCCTCGGGGAAAACGATCCGGGTGCCATCGGCGCGCTCGGCCTCGAGCCGGCCGCGGCGGGCCAGAATCTCGAAATACTGGCCTTCGACGATGACAAGCTCGGTGTTCAGCAGCGCGCCGTCGATGCGGATAAGCGGCTGCCCCCCAGTGACGGTTTCACCGTCATGGATCAGGATATCGGCCACGACGCCGCCATCGGGATGCTGGACCACCTGACGGCGCTGCTCGACCTCGACCTGGCCGCTGGAGACGACGGCGCCGGCGATGCGTGCCGTCCATGACCAGATACCGAAGCCGCCGACCAGCAGGATCAGCGCGAATATGCCGAGCAGGACCGGGCCGCGCGCGGACCATGTCGGCCGGCTGCGGGGCTGTGGCGGTGGCGGCGGGGCCTCGGCCCGGCGGGCGCGAAAGCGCGGCGGGGTCTCGGGCGGCGGCGGATCGCTGATTTTTGCGACCGGGGCGCGGCCAAGCTGCTCGGGATCGGTCATGTCACGCCTCCGCCATGTCCCTGGCCTTGCGCGCGGGCGATCTGATCGGCGTTCTTGACCATAGATTTCAGCACCTCGTCGCGCGGGCCGAAAGCCCGGCGCATGCCCTGATCCATGACCAGCAGCAATTCGCATTCGGTGATCGCGGCGGGGCGATGCGCCATGATGATGACCGCACCGCCGCGGGCCTTGATGTTGCGGATCGCGATGTTCAGCGCCGCTGAGCCCTCGTTGTCGAGGTTCGAATTCGGCTCGTCGAGGACGAAGATCGCCGGGTCGGCATAGAGCGCGCGGGCCAGCCCGATGCGCTGGATCTGCCCGCCCGAGAGGCGGCCGTTGCCCTGCGTGACCCGCGTGTCATAGCCCTGGGGCAGATCGAGGATCATGCGATGCGCGGCAGC
>JAGPGI010000425.1 GCA_018056045.1 Paracoccus sp. (in: a-proteobacteria) | reverse complement strand
CGAACGATCTGGTGGCGGCGCTGGGGGACAAGGTCTCGGCCACCACGGTGCCGGAATGCGGCGGCGGGCGCTGGACCACCTTTGGCGATGAATCGACCGGGATCTTTGCCAATGCCTCGGACAAGGAGGCGGCGTGGAAATGGATCTCGTTCCTGTCCTCGCCGGAAAACAATGCCGAGTTCAATTCGGCCACCGGGCAGTTGCCGGTGACCAAGACCGACAGCGCCAACTGGACAGCGCATGAAAAGCGCTTCATCGAGGCGACGCAGAACTCGTTGCCGTTTGCGCATCTGTTGCCGCCCTCGTCGGCGACGCCGGAATTCGTCAACACCGTCTGGCCGACGAACATGCAGCGCGCCCTGAACGGCGAAATCACCGCCGAGCAGATGAACGAGGCCATCGCGAAACTTTTCGCCGAGGAATGACGCGCCGTCCTGCCCGCGACTTTCGCGGGCGGGCACTCTCCCATCCAGCCCGCCGGAGATCCGGCGGGGCCGAAAGAGGTTCGCCCGATGACATCATCCCTTGCCGGGACCGCCATGGATGACGACCACCGCAAGGCGCGGCTTTGGCGTCAGGTCATGCCGCTGGCGCTGCTGTCGCCGGCCGTGCTGGTGACGCTGGCCATCGTGTTTTTCCCGATGATCCAGACCGCCTGGATGAGCCTGCATGAATATGTGCTGTTCCGCCCGAAGAAATTCGACTGGGTCGGCCTGCAGAACTATTTCGCCGTGTTTCAGGATGAGGTGTTCTGGATTTCGCTGCGCCATACGGTGATCTGGATCGCGATCACGGTGCCGGCGCAGGCGCTGCTGGGACTGGCGACCGCCTTGCTGCTGAACCAGCCATTCCCCTGGCGTCCCTTGGCACGGGCATTGATCATCATTCCATGGGCGCTGCCCTCGGTGGTGATCGCGCTGATGTGGGCGTGGATCTATGACAGCAATTACGGGATCCTGAACGACCTGCTGCTGCGCATCGGGCTTCTGGAAACCTCGATCCCGTGGCTGGCGAACCCCGATACCGCGCTTTACGCCATCATCCTGACGCTGACATGGCAGGGCTTTCCGTTCTTTGCGGTGATGATCCTGGCCGGGCTGCAATCCATCCCGCGCAGCTATTACGAGGCGGCTTCGCTGGACGGCGCATCGTCGCTGCGGCAGTTCTGGCACATCACCCTGCCCGGCATCTCGGGCGTCCTCTTCACGGCGTTTCTGCTGCGGGTAATCTGGGTCGCGAATTCCATGGACGTCATCTTCGTGATGACCGGCGGCGGGCCGGGCTATGCCACCTATACCCTGCCGCTTTACGCCTTTATCGAGGCGCGCACGAACCTTGATTTCGGCTATGGCTCGGCCTTGGCGATGACCTTCACCATCCTGCTGCTGGGGATCGTGGTGCTGTATCTGCGTCGCGCCGGAAAGGCGGTGCAGTGATGGCTCTGGGACGAAAATCGCTGCCCCGCCGCATCCTGACCGTGGATCTGCCCATGGCGCTGATCCTGATCTTCACGTTGGGGCCCTATCTGTGGATGCTCTTGACCTCGCTGACCGCCGAGCAGCAGATCTTTACCGAAGGGCCGTCGCTGTTCACGCTGGTCTGGGACAATTACGCCCGACTTTTCCGCAATGTGGGCTTTGCCCGCAACATGCTGGACAGCCTGATCATCGCCTCGGGGACGGTTGTCGTGGGCCTCGCGCTGTCGGTGACGGCCGCCTATAGTTTCTCGCGCTTTGAATTCCGCTTCAAACGCGCGCTGCTGTTGCAGTTCCTGCTGATCAACATGTTCCCGCTGGTCCTGCTGATCCTGCCCTTGTTCGTGCTGATGCGGCAGTTGGGGCTGCTGGATACCTATTTCGCGCTGATCGCGGCGAATTCCACCGTCGCCATTCCGTTCTCGGTCTGGATGATGACCAGCTATATCAACGGCATCCCGAAATCGCTGGACGAGGCGGCAATGACGGATGGCTGTTCGCGGCTGCAGGCCATGCGCAAGGTGATCCTGCCGCTTTGCGCGCCGGGCATCATCGCGACCGGCATCTATATCTTCATCACCGCGTGGAACGAATATCTTTATGCGCTGACGCTGGGGGGCCAGAACGTGCGCCCGATCACCGTCGCCGTGCAGACCATGATCGGCGAATATCAGGTGCAATGGGGACTTTTGACGGCTGGCGGCATCGTCGGCGCATTGCCCGCCACCATCCTGTTCCTGATCGTCCAGCGCCGGCTGGTCGGCGGGCTGACGCAAGGCGCGGTCAAGGGCTGAAGCAATTCCATTTTCAAGGCAGAACGACATGAAAAACCCGATCGGCATCATCTCGATGCAATTCACCCGCCCCTTTACCAATGCCGCGCTGCCATGGCTGCGCAAGTCACGCGAGCTGGGCTTTGACTTCGTCGAGCTGCTGGTCCCCGAACCCGAGGACGGGCTGGACCTGCCCGAGGCCCGCCGCATCCTCGAAGGCGAGGGGCTGGGCGTGGTTCTGGCCGCGCGGGTGAACCTGCAACGCTCGATCGCCAGCGAGGATGCCGCGAACCGGCAGGGCGGCATCGATTATCTGAAATCGACGCTGGACGCCGCCGAGGCGCTTGGCGCCACCCTGATCGGCGGCCCGCTTTACGGCGAGCCGCTGGTCTTTGCCGGCCGCCCGCCCAAGCCATGGAGCGACGATCAGATCGCCACCCGCGCCGCCCGCACGGTCGAGGGGCTGGCCAGCGTCGCCCCCCTTGCCGCCAGCGCCGGCAAGGTCTTTGCGCTGGAGCCGCTGAACCGCTTCGAGACGGATATCGTCAACACCACCGCGCAGGCCATCGAGATCATCGATGCGGTCGCCTCGCCCGGGCTGGGCATCGTGCTGGACACGTTCCACATGAACATGGAGGAACGCTCGATCCCCGATGCGATCCGCGCCGCCGGTCCGCGTCTGGTGCATTTTCAGGCCAATGAGAACCATCGCGGCTTTCCCGGCACC
>JAGPGI010000077.1 GCA_018056045.1 Paracoccus sp. (in: a-proteobacteria) | reverse complement strand
GAGGCCGAGGGCATTCCGATCCTGGGCACCACCCCCGACGCCATCGACCTGGCCGAGGACCGCGAGCGGTTCCAGAAACTGCTCAATGACCTGAACCTCAAGCAGCCGATCAACGGCATCGCGCGTTCGGGCGAAGAAGCCATCGAGATCGCGGGCCGCATCGGTTTCCCGCTGGTCATCCGCCCGTCCTATGTCCTTGGCGGCCGCGCCATGGAAATCGTGCGCGATATGGATCAGCTGAACCGTTATATCCGCGAGGCGGTGCAGGTCTCGGGCGACAGCCCGGTTCTGCTGGACAGCTATCTGTCGGGCGCGATCGAGGTCGATGTGGACGCGCTTTGCGACGGGCGCACCGTGCATGTCGCGGGCATCATGGAACATATCGAGGAGGCCGGCGTCCATTCCGGCGACAGCGCCTGTTCGCTGCCGCCGCATACGCTGGACACCGAAACCATCGCCGAGCTGAAACGCCAGACCGAAGCCATGGCCCGGGCGCTGAACGTCGTCGGCCTCATGAACGTGCAATTCGCGCTGAAGGACGGCGCGATCTATGTGCTCGAGGTGAACCCGCGCGCGTCCCGCACCGTGCCCTTTGTTGCCAAGGCCACCGACAGCGCGATCGCCTCGATTGCCGCGCGGCTGATGGCCGGCGAGCCGATGTCGAATTTCCCGGCCCGCGCGCCCTATCCGGCAGGAGTCGGCCCCGAGGATCCGCTGCCCTTTGCCGATCCGCTGACGCTGGCCGACCCGATCACGCCCTGGTTCTCGGTCAAGGAAGCGGTGCTGCCCTTTGCCCGCTTCCCCGGCGTCGATACGCTGCTGGGCCCGGAAATGCGCTCGACCGGCGAGGTGATGGGCTGGGACCGCAACTTCCCGCGCGCCTTCCTGAAAGCGCAGATGGGGGCGGGGACGCAACTGCCCGATGCGGGGCTGGTCTTTGTCTCGATCCGCGACACCGACAAGTCGGACGCCATGGCGCAGGCCGCGCGCGATCTGACCGCGATGGGTTTCACGCTGGTCGCGACGCGCGGCACGGCCGAGTTCCTGCGCGCCGCCGGCATCGAGACCGAGACCGTGAACAAGGTCTATGAGGGCCGCCCGAATATCGTCGACCGTCTCAAGAACGGCGAGATCGTAATGGTCCTGAACACCACCGAGGGCGCGCAGGCCATCGCGGATTCGCGCGATATCCGCGCCGTGGCGCTGAACGACAAGATCCCCTATTTCACCACCGCCGCCGGCAGCATCGCCGCCGTCGCCGCGATCCGCTCGCGCGGCGAGGGTGAGGTGGGCGTCCGCTCGCTGCAGGCCTGATCCGACAGGCGCTGCGCGGATAGTCGCGCGGTGCCAACTTACGCCCGGCTTTCCCGCCTTGACGGCGCCATCATCCGTGCCGTACGTCAGGCGGTTCCCGGGCAATCTTCGCTGCGCAGCCCCTTGCTGAGCCAGTTTCTTGAGTTTTCCAGTCGGTTTGAAAGGGCTGCTGTTCCATGACTGACCAAATCAACCCGTTGGCGACGCATCATTTACCGCCATTCATCACCGCGCCGGGGCAGACCGATGCCCTTCTGGTCGGGATCGGCATTTTCCTGATCGTGGTGATCTTCCTTTTGGGGATCGCCTTCCTGTGGCTGCACAGCCTGCCAGAGCGCGTGGCCCATGGCAGCCAGAAGCTGCAATTCGAGGTGGTGGCGATCCTGTGCCTTCTGGCGCTGTTCACCCACAACAACCTGCTTTGGGGGATCGCGCTGATCCTTGCCTTTATTGATGTGCCCGATCTGGTGACGCCCCTGCGCCGGATCTCGGACACGCTTGAACGTCTTGTCGGCGGTGCCGCACCGGCCCCGGCCACCGGCCCGGGCGATCAGGCGGCAGAGGCCGCCCAGCAGCAGGACGCCCAGACATCGGCGGCCCCGGCCGGCGACACCACGACCACCGCAAAGGGGCACTGAACCATGCTTGAAGTCATCCTTTGCTCGCTGGTCACGATTCTGCCCGATTACCTCTTCCGCCGCTATGCGCAGGGAAAGCGTTTCGGCAAGGAAATCACCTTCTTCTCGGTCTGGTATGAGCTGCGCTACGGCATTACCGGCTGCTTCATCCTGACCATCGCGCTGATCACGGTGGTCTTCTTCTATCACCCGTCCACGACCGCAGTGGCAGTGCATTTCCGCACCATCCCGATCATTGCCGATGCCAATGGCCGCGTGGAAGAGGTCTATCTGCAGGTCAGCGACGACGTCAAAGCCGGCGATCCGCTGTTCCGCCTTGACACCACGCGTCAGGAAGCCGCCGTCGAGACCCAGCGCCGCCGCATCACCGAGGCCGAGGCCGCGATGGTTGTGGCCGCGACCGACGTGGCTGCCGCGAGTGGCAAGGTCTCCGAGGCGCAGGCCACGCTGCGTCAGGTTCAGGACGATCTGAAAACCAAGCGCGATCTGGTCCAGAGTGGCTCCAGCGCCGTCGCGCGGCGTGATCTGGAAACCCTTGAGGTCAGCGAAGCCGCCGCCATTGGCTCGCTGGACGCTGCCGAAGCCGCGCGCGATTCCGCCCGGCAGCGGCTCGAGACGCTTTTGCCGGCGCAAAAAGCCACCGCCGAGGCCGCGCTGCGTCAGGCCGAAATCGAGATCGAAAAGGCCACGATCCGTGCCGGCGTCGATGGCCGAGTCGAGCAGTTCACCCTGCGCCCCGGCGATATCGTCAGCTCGGTCCTGCGCTCGGCCGGGGTGCTGATCCCGCAGGAGGCCGGTCGCACCTCGATTCAGGCCGGTTTCGGCCAGATTGCATCGCCGGTCATCAAGAAGGGCATGATCGGCGAGGTGTCGTGCAATACCACGCCCTGGCAGGTGATCCCGGTCGTGGTCAGCGACAAGCAGGATTACATCGCCTCGGGCCAATTCGGCGGCGGAGAACGGTTGCTTGATGTCAGCGATGTGCGCCGCGACGGTACGGTGCTGGTCTATATGGAGCCGCTTTACCCCGGCGGGTTCAAAGACATCGTGCCGGGCAGCCAGTGCATGGCGAACCTGTATTCGAACCACCATGACGAGATCGCCGACCCGAACACCTCGTTCGGTCGCGGCCTTGTCCTGCATGGCGTCGATGCGCTGGGTCTGGTCCATGCCATGCTGATGCGCATTCAGGTGGCCCTGATGCCCTTCCGCACGCTGGTCTTTTCCGGCGGCCATTGAAACGCGCAAGGTGCGTGCTTTGCGCGCACCTTGCTGGCCGGGCGAGCTTCAAGGCGGGCAGGGGCGCGACGACGCCCCCCTGCCTGTCCTTGGAGGCTTGCACACAGGGAATGAACCGGCGCCCGTGATCTTGGCCTGTCGGGGATGGCGGCGGCCTCAGCCCCTGGCCTGCTCGGACCTGATCCATGACAGGAAGGCCTGACGCGCCCGGCGCCGCGCCGCATCGGTCGGGGTCAGGCTGGATTGCGTCAGGTAATAGTCTAAGCTCTCAAGTACCGAGATGTCGGAAAGCTGGATCAGCCGCCCTTCGGCCAGATCCGGCCGGATCATCGCCAGTGAGCACAGGGCAACGCCCTGTCCGGCAAGGGCCGCGGCGCGCAGCAGGTTGAAATCCTCGAAAACCGCGCCCGGCAGCCGATCGGGCACATTCTGGCCGGCGCGGTCCAGCCAAGTCTGCCAGCCGGACGGGTCGTTGTCATGCAAAAGCCCCACCTTGAGCAACCATCGTGACGACAGTTGCGCCGGCGCCGATCCGATCAACGCCGGGCTTGCCACCGGAACGCTGCGCCCGGACAGGAATGGCTCGGACGAGATGCCATCGCCAGCCGGACACGAATCGCCAAAGCTGAATGCAAGGTCGGTGGTCATGAAGTCGATGTCATGACCGTGATGGGCATAGATCACCCGCAACTGGATGTCGGGATGCTGTGCCCGAAAGCGTGGCAGTCGCGGGATCAGCCAGCAGATCGCCACCGAGGGGATGGCGGCCACGACCAGCGCCGCATCCGATGCGGCGGGCCGCGCCCGACGACATGCCGCGTCGATGGCGTCGAAGGCCATGGTCAGGTCGCGTGCCAGCGACTCCCCGCGCGGCAACAACACCGACACCCGGCCGCCCCGGTCAAAGAGCGGCGCGCCAATCCATTGTTCCAGATGCTTTATCTGATGGCTGACCGCGGGCTGTGTGACGAACAGGCTGTCGGCCGCAGCCCGGAAACTGCCGGTCCGGGCCACAGCCTCAAAGGCGCGAAGGGCGTTCAGCGGCGGTTGGGTCATGCCTCGAAATCATAAGAAAACCTAATCGCCAGATTATAAAACCTCTTTTGACGCCAGCAACTCGAAACCTTCAATATGCAGGAAATATAAAGCGAGGAGGGCTCGATGACGGAGCGCGAGAGACTTCAGAACTTTGCCGGCAATGGCGACAAGGCCAAGGGCACATTCTCAGCGGGCGAGATGCGGCGCCGGCTGGACGCGATCCGTCGGCACATGGTCGACAACGATGTCGATGCGGCGCTGTTCACGTCCTATCACAACATCAACTACTATGCCGACTTCATGTATTGCCAGTTCGGGCGGCGCTATGGCTTCTTTGTCGATCAGGACAATGCGACCTCGATCAGTGCCGGCATCGATGGTGGCCAGCCCTGGCGGCGGACCCATGGCAGCAACCTGACCTATACCGACTGGCAGAAGGACAATTACTTCCACGCCATTCGCCAGATCATCGGTGGCGCGCGGCGCATCGGGATCGAATTCGACCACGTCAATATCGACCTGCTGGCGCTGCTGAAGGCCGAGTTTCCGAATGTCGCCTTCGTCGATATCGCCGCCCCGGCCATGCGGTTGCGGATGATCAAGTCGGCCGAGGAGATCGCCCATATCACCAAGATGACCCGGATCGCCGATATCGGCGGGGCCGCCTGCGTCGAGGCGACGGCCGCCGGCGTGCCCGAGCATGAGATCGCGCTGCACTCGACCGCGAGCATGGTCCGCGAGATCGCCCGGACCTGGCCCGAGGGCGAGTTGCTGGATACCTGGACCTGGTTCCAGTCGGGGATCAACACCGACGGCGCCCATAACCCGGTCACCAGCCGCAAAATTCAGGCCGGAGATATCCTGTCGCTGAACTGTTTCCCGATGGTCGCGGGCTATTACGTCGCACTGGAGCGCACGCTCTTTGCCGAACATGCCAGCGATGCGCATATCCGGCTGTGGGAATTCAACTGCAAGGTTCATGATCGCGGCAAGGAGCTGCTGGTGCCGGGCGCGAAATGCTCGGAGATCGCCGCCGAGCTGAATGAGCTCTATGCGGCCGAGAACCTGCTGCAATATCGCAGCTTTGGCTATGGCCACAGCTTTGGCGTGCTGTCGCATTATTATGGGCGCGAGGCCGGGCTGGAACTGCGCGAGGATTGCGAGACGGTTCTTGAACCCGGCATGGTCGTCTCGATGGAGCCGATGATCACCATTCCCGAGGGCCAGCCCGGTGCCGGTGGCTATCGCGAGCACGATATTCTGGTGATCGAAGAGACCGGCAATCGCAACATCACCGGCTTTCCCTATGGCCCCGAGCATCTGATCGTGAAGGGCAAGGCCAAGGCCGCCTGAGCCTGCATCCATGCCGCCACGAATTTGACGGCGGCATCGTCGGGTGTCCCGGCGCGAGCCCGGGGCGCCATCACTTCACCGATCAATCTGCGCGACATGGGCAGGGACTGCTCGGGTCGCGGCGGGCGGTGGATGTCAAAACAATAACAGCCAACAGGAGAGCCAAGCATGAACAGAAAGATCATCTTCACCACGGCGATGACGCTTTTCGCCACCACGGCCATGGCGGAGGAGATCACCGTCATGTCCTGGGGCGGCACCTATGGCCAGAGCCAGGTCGAGGCCTATCACAAGCCTTTCACCGCCCGGACCGGGATCAAGGTCGTCGCGCTTGACAGCGACAACCCGGCGATCCCGCTCAAGGCGCAGGTCGAGGCAGGCAATGTCACCACCAATGTGGCTGATGTCGAATATGCCGATGCGATCCGGCTGTGCGACGAAGGGCTGCTCGAGCCGATCGACCCGGCGATCCTGCCGCCCGCGCCCGACGGCACCCCCGCCAGCGATGACTTCCTGCCGCAGGGGCTTTCAGATTGCGCGGTCGGCTCCATCGTCTTCTCGACGGTCTTTGCCTATGACCGGACAAAATTCCCCGATGCCCAGCCGCAGACCATCGTCGATTTTTTCGACACCGGGAAATTTCCCGGCAAGCGCGGTATCAAGAAAGTGCCCAAGGCGGTGCTGGAAATGGCGCTGATGGGCGACGGCGTGCCGGCCGATCAGGTCTATGCGGTTCTGAAAACGCCCGAGGGCGTCGATCGGGCCTTCGCGAAACTCGACAGCATCAAGAAGGATATCGTCTGGTGGGAAACGGGTGCGCAGCCGCCCCAGCTCATGGCCGATGGCGAGGTGGCGATGAGCATGGCCTATAATGGCCGGATCTTCGGCGCCGCGATCGCCGAGGGCAAGCCCTTCGAGATCGTCTGGGACGGGCAGGTCTATGAATATAACCTGTTCGTCATTCCGAAGGGTGCGGGCAAGCAGGAGCAGGCGCTGGAGTTCATCAAGTTCGCCACCGACACCCAGCGGCTGGCAGATCAGGCGAAATGGATCAGCTATGGCCCGGCGCGAAAATCCTCTGCCGGGCTTGTCGGTCTTTATCAGGACGGCAAGACCGAGATGGCGCCGCATATGCCGACGAACCCCGATAACATGACGAATGCGCTTGCATCATCATACGAGTTCTGGGTCGATCACGAGGCGGAACTGGCCGAGCGCTTCAGCGCATGGCTCAGCCTGAGCTGATGTGCGGGCAGGGCGTGCCGCACCCCGGCGAGGTCCGGCAGGGTTTCTGCCGGGCGCTGGCCAGCAGCGGCGCGTTCTGGCTAGGTCGCATCTTTCAGGTTCACCCGCGCCTCAAGCTTTGCCGCGGTTTCCTTCCGCTCGCTATAGCGGTCGGTCAGAAAGCCCGACAGATCGCGGGTCAACAGGGTGAACTTCACCAGCTCCTCCATTACGTCGACGATGCGGTCGTAATAGCTTGACGGTCTCATCCGCCCGGCCGCGTCGAATTCCTGCCAGGCCATTGCGACCGAGGACTGGTTCGGGATCGTCACCATCCGCATCCAGCGGCCAAGGATGCGCATCTGGTTCACGGCATTGAAGCTTTGCGATCCGCCCGAGACCTGCATGACGGCAAGCGTGCGGCCCTGGGTCGGCCGGATCGCGCCCATCGAGAGCGGGATCCAGTCGATCTGCGACTTCATCACGCCGGTCATCGCGCCGTGACGTTCGGGGCTGGTCCAGACCTGCCCCTCGGACCACAGGCACAGCTCGCGCAACTCCTGCACCTTGGGGTGCGACGGGTCGGCGTCCTCGGGCAGCGGCAGGCCGTTGGCGTGAAACACGCGGGTCTCGCAGCCGAAATGGCGCAGCAGGCGTTCGGCCTCGAAGGTGGCGAAGCGGCTATAGGATCGTTCGCGCAACGAGCCGTAGAGCAGCAGGATGCGCGGCGGATGGGCCGCGCGCGGGACGGCGGGGATGTCGACTGGCATCACGGCCACTGGCGACAGGTTCGGCAGGTCGGGGATCATGCGCGGGCCTCCTGCAATGGGGCGTCGACGGGAAACCAGTGCGGCCTGAGGCGAAGCGCGACATTGACCAGCAAGATCAGCACCGGCACCTTGACCAGCGGCCCGATGACCACGGCGAAAGCGACCGGCGAGGCAAGACCATAGGCGGCGATGGCGACGGCAATGGCCAGTTCGAATTGTTGCCCGCCGCCGTGAAGGCGATGGCCGTGATGCGCGGATGGTCGCGGGCGATCAGCCGCCCCATGGCAAAGCCGACCATGAACTGGATGGCAAAATACAGCATCAGCGGAATGGCGATCCTGACCGCGTCGAACGGCAGGCGCGGGACATCGCCGCCCTTGAGGCCGAACATGGCGACAATGGTGAAGAGCAGCGCGACCAGCGTGATCGGGCTGATCTTCGGCGGGAAGACGTCGCGATACCAGCGATCCCCCTTGCGCACGATCAGCAGCCGGCGGGTCAGGAAAAGGGCCGGGCGCCATGGCCGCAAAGATCCAGAGCGCCGGATATCGGTCGAGAAACGAAAGCCGGCGGGCGGGACTCTGGCTGATCATGACGGCTTCCTTTGGCTCAGGCCGAGCGGATGCGGTTGCCCTGCCCATCCACGACCTCTTCGCCATCTTCCTTGCTGAAGGCGGCTTGCTGTTGCGGCAGCAGGTCCAGAACCCGTTCCGAGGGCCGGCAAAGCCGCACACCCTGCGGGCTGACCACGATGGGGCGGTTGATCAGGATCGGATGCGCCATCATCGCATCGATCAGCGCTGCGTTGCTCAGCGCGGGATCGTCCAGACCGAGTTCGGCATAGGGGGTGGCTTTTTCCCGCAAAAGATCGCGCGGCGCGATCCCCATGCGGACAATGAGCTGTTCCAGCAACCGGCGCGATGGCGGGGATTTCAGATACTCGATGATATGCGGCTCAATGCCGGCATTGCGGATCATCGCCAGCGTGTTGCGCGAGGTCCCGCAGTCGGGATTGTGGTAGATGACGACATCCATGCTCAGCCCCCTGGGGTCGAGGTTGGTTCACAGGCGCAATCGAGCGCGGCGACGGCGGGGGCGCAGATTTCGGGGTGGCCTTGGCAGCAGTCGCGCATCAGGAAGCCGACAAGCCCCGCCAAGGCCGGGTAAACGGCGCTGTAGATGATGAAGCGCCCCTCGCGCCGGGAGCGGATCAGCCCGGCATGTTCGAGATGTGTCAGATGAAAGGACAGCCGCGATGTCGTCGCGCCGCCCAGGGCCTCGCCGATCGCGCCGGCGGCCATGCCCTCCGGCCCCGAGCGCACCAACAGGCGCACGATCTGCAGACGGGTTTCCTGAGACAGTGCCGCGAAAGCGGAAAGCGCCTGATCTTCGTTCATTAGATCAACACCTCAATAGGCGTTGATTTATAAGGCATCCGACACGTCTGGTCAACCTGAATTCGAACCCAGGCCTTTCTGCGGCGGCTCATTCTTCAATAACCAGGTCTGCCGTCCTGTTTGGAAAACCGAGCGCGGGAACTTGGGAGCCAGCCCATCCCGGCTGCGGCCGTGAAGGCCGCAAGCCCCAGCGGCGCCATCGTCGATGCGCAGCCATGGCAGGTATAGGCGTTCCGGCCGGGAGCCCGACGGACCCCCGGCCGATATTGCGATCAGTGCAGGTTCAGCGCGGCCTTGAAGGCCCCGCGATACAGCCCGGAGAGCGCCGCCAGATCGGCGCTGTCGCCGCCCAGCGAAACCGTCTGGCCGCCGAAATGGCCCAGTGCCGCGACCGGAACGCCCGCGCCCTTGGCCGCATCGAGCAGCGCCTTGGCCTGCGCCTGCGAACAGGTCACCAGATAGCGGGCCTGATCCTCGCCGAAAAGCTGGGCGATGTCGCCGCTTTCCAAGGTCAGGCCCAGACCGGCGCCTTCGGCCATTTCAAAGGCCGCCAGCGCCAGCCCGCCATCCGCGAGATCGGTTGCCGCATTCAGCAGCTTGCGATGCGCGCGCAGGAATTCGCCATTGCGGCGCTCGGCGGCCAGATCGACATGGGGGGCGTCGCCCGCCTCGATGCCAAAGGCCTCGGCGGCCAGTGCCGACTGACCCAGATGGCCCAG
>JAGPGI010000424.1 GCA_018056045.1 Paracoccus sp. (in: a-proteobacteria) | reverse complement strand
CAACTGGAGTTCAACCTGCATGATCAGACGTTGCGCGGCGATCTGTTCCAAGGCGTCCGGACGGTGATGATGCGGATCGAGGCACCGGACGGGCGGATGGACAAATGGTCCTCGGCTGTAAGCCCCGAAGGGCCATCGCTCAGCGGGTTGTTCGTGGTTTCGTCGTATACGCTCGACTTTTTCGGCAATGCCAAGTCCATGTCGATCGTGGACACTTTGGGCAGCCGCCGGGTGCTGTTTGAATCGGACATGAAGGGCACCGGCGCCGCCCGCATCGCCTTTCGCGAACGCTGCGGGGTCTGAGCGCCGGGCATCCGGCGTTTACAGCGGCGCGATATCGCCTGACGCGCGCTCAGCGTGGAAATCGGCAACGAAACCGTCCAGCCGCCCGCCGGCGATGGCATCGCGCATCCCCTGCATAAGCTCTTGGAAATAATGCAGGTTGTGCCAGGTCAGCAGCATCCCCGAGATCATCTCGCCCGAGCGGAAGACATGGTGCAGATAGGCGCGGGAATAGCCGGTGCAGGCCGGACAGGTGCACTCGGCATCCAGCGGGCGCGGGTCATCGGCATGGCGGGCGTTCTTGATATTGACCTGACCGCGCCGGGTCCATGCCTGCCCCGTCCGCCCCGAGCGCGAGGGCAGCACGCAATCCATCATGTCCACCCCGCGCTGCACGGCGCCGACGATGTCATCGGGCTTGCCCACACCCATCAGATAGCGCGGCTTATCCTCGGGCAGGAAACCGGGCGCATAGTCCAGAACGCCGAACATCGCCTCTTGCCCCTCGCCCACGGCAAGGCCGCCGATGGCATAGCCCTCGAAGCCGATGGCTTTCAGCGCCTCGGCGGATTCCTCGCGCAGCTCGCGGGTGACGCCGCCCTGCATGATGCCGAAAAGCGCATGGCCGGGGCGGTCGCCAAAGGCGTCGCGCGACCGCTGCGCCCAACGCATCGACATGCGCATGGATTTCGCGACCTCGTCCTCGGTCGCGGGCAGCGCAGGGCATTCGTCAAAGGCCATGACGATGTCCGAGCCAAGCTGGCGCTGGATTTCCATGCTGGTTTCTGGCGACAGGAAGTGTTTCGAGCCATCGACATGGCTGGCAAATGTCACCCCCTCTTCGGTCAGCTTGCGCAGGCCCGCCAGGCTCATCACCTGAAAGCCGCCCGAATCGGTCAGGATCGGACGCTGCCAGTTCATGAAGCGGTGCAGCCCGCCCAGCCGGGCGACGCGCTCGGCGCCCGGGCGCAGCATCAGGTGATAGGTATTGCCCAGAAGGATGTCGGCGCCGGTGGCGGCAACCGATTCGGGCAACATGGCCTTGACCGTGGCGGCGGTGCCCACGGGCATGAAGGCGGGGGTGCGGATATCGCCGCGCGGCGTGCGGATGGTGCCGGTGCGGGCGCGGCCATCGGTGGCCGCAACGGAGAAGGAGAATCTGTCGCTCATGGCCCGGCACATAGGGGTTTTTACGACCGGATGCAAAGCCGCGTTATGCCGCTACCGCGCGCAAGAGTTTCGCCCGCGCCGGGGGAATGGCGCGAATTTCCAGCCCGGTAAAGACATGCAGCGTGTCAAGCTGGCGGTCCACCACCGCATGGTCGCTGACCCAGCCCCCCATCGCCAGATAGGAGCGCAGCAGGGGCGGCATCCCGGCCATGGCGGCGCGCGGATCGGGCGTCTTCAGCCGCAGCGCGCGGGCAAAGCGGAACACCTGCGGCGCCTTGACCCGGGGCAGCCAGCGTTTCGGCGCCAGATGGCGGTCGCGCAGCATGGCGAAGGCATCCTCATAGCCATGCGTATCGGTGCCCATGAAGCTTGAGCAGCCAAACAGCATCTCGATGTCCTGATCATCGACATGTCGTGCCAGCGCGGCCCAGGCAAGGCGCAGGATATCGGGATCGGCGCATTCGGGATGGATGCAGAAGCGGCCGATCTCGGCCATCTTGCCGCCGAAACCATAAAGCCGCGACAGGTTGTAATAGCGCGCCGAATAGCTGTCGCCGATCTCGGCCCCGCTGGCCAGCGTCAGCAGGCGGAAGCAGGCGACCAGTTGCCCCGAGGCGCGGTCGCGAATCAGCACATGCCAGCAGCGGTCGTCGTATTCATCGGCATCAAGCTGGCCGGCCGTCTCGGCCCCGCCCAGCCGCGCGCCAACGAAGCACAGCCAGCGCAGGCGCTGCGCCTCGCGGATTTCGCTGTCGTCAGCGGCGATGCTGACCTCGTATCGCCCCCTGGCCCATGCCATGATGGTCCCCTGTCTGACCGATAGGCGGCCCGAAAATGGCGCGCCTGACTTGTTCACATAAGTCTTGCGCCTATCTTGTAACAGCAGCGCAACAGGAAAGAAGGCCGAAGATGTCTGACCGTATTAGCAAGACCGATGCCGAGTGGCGCGCCGAACTGGATCCCGAGACTTTTCGCGTGACGCGGCAGGCGGGGACCGAGCGGCCCTTCTCGCATCCCGGCTTCCCCAACGGACCGGGTCATTACGACTGCGTTTGCTGTGGCGCGCGCTTGTTTGACGGGGATGCCAAGTTCGAAAGTCATTGCGGCTGGCCCAGCTTCTCGCGCGCGGGCGGCAAGATCGACGAGCATCGCGACATCAGCCACGCGATGATCCGCACCGAGGTGCGCTGCCATGTCTGCGACGCGCATCTGGGCCATGTCTTTCCCGACGGGCCGCCGCCCACCGGGCTGCGCTATTGCATCAATGGCGTGGCGCTGCGCTTCGTCCCCGAGGTCTGAGCCGGGACCCAAAATACAGGACCGGCGGCAGGCATCGCCGCCGCCGGCTGGCCAGATCAGTTGTCCAGCAGATCGCCGGCCTGAACGCGGCCGACATTGCCCATCAGCTGACGGATCAACCCGATGCTGCTGACGCCGCTGCCGGTGACACGGCGCGACAGCACAACGATCTGGCCGCGCTCGATCCCGAAACGCTCGACATTGGAGACGGTGCCAGCCTCGTTGAAGC
>JAGPGI010000423.1 GCA_018056045.1 Paracoccus sp. (in: a-proteobacteria) | reverse complement strand
GGGCATGAGATCGAAAACCCCGCCGATGAAACCATCATCGCGACCACCCCCGCCGGCACAGCCGACACCGCCGCCGAGGCGCTGCAGGCCGCGCGGCGGGCCCAGCCCGGCTGGGCGATGTTGCCGGCGGTCGAACGCGGGCGGGCGGTGCAGGCGCTGGCCGATGCTGTGCGCGACCATGCCGACCTGCTGGCGCGGATTGTGGTGATGGAACAGGGCAAGCCGCTGGCGCAAGCGCGGGGCGAGGTCGGCGCGACCGAGACATTCCTGCGCTATGCCGCCGAACAGGCGCGCCGGATCGAGGGTGAGATTCTGCCCTCTGATGCGCCGGACGAGGAAATCCAGATCCGCCGCCTGCCGCATGGCGTGGTGGTCGGGCTGACCGCTTGGAACTATCCGCTGGCACTGGCTGCGCGCAAGCTGGGGCCGGCGCTGGTCGCGGGCAATGCCTTTGTCCTCAAGGCGCATGAATTCACCCCGCTTTCGGGTTTGGCGCTGGCGGCGCTGGCCCAAAAGACTGGCCTGCCACCGGGGCTTTTCAATGTCGTGACCGGCGACGGGCGCACATTGGGCCGGGCGCTGGTCGAGGGCGCGGATATGGTGACCATGACCGGCTCGACCCGCGCGGGGCGCGAGATTTATGCCGCCGGAGCCGATCAGATCAAGATCCTGCGGCTGGAACTGGGCGGCAAGGCGCCCTTTGTCGTGATGGAGGATGCCGATATCGACCGCGCGGTCGACGCGGCCGTGATCGCGCGTTTCACCAATTGCGGCCAGATCTGCACCTGCAATGAGCGCATGTATCTGCATCGCGCCATCGCCGACGAGTTTCTGGACAAGTTCACCGCCCGCGCCGCCGCGCTCACCATCGGCATGCCGCTGACCGATCCCGATATCGGCCCCAAGGTCAGCCGCGCCGAGGTCGAGAAGGTCGAGGCGATAACGGCGGACTCGATTGCCGCCGGGGCCGAGGTGCTGCTGCGTGGCGGCCCGCTGCGCGAGGGGGCTTTCGCCAAGGGTCACTGGATCGCGCCGACCGTGCTGCGCGCCGTTGACAACGCCCTGCCGGTGATGCGCGACGAGATATTTGGCCCGGTTGTGGCCGCGCTGGTGGTCGATGATTTCGATCAGGCGCTAAGCCTGGCCAATGCCAGCGCCTATGGTCTGTCGGCCTATGTCTGGACCCGCGACCAGCGCCGGCTGATGGCCGCCGCCGCGCGGCTGAATTTCGGCGAGATCTACTGCAACCGCGCCAATGGCGAGCTGGTGCAGGGCTTCCATTCCGGCTGGGGCCAATCGGGCCTGGGCGGAGAGGACGGGAAACACGGCTTCGACGGCTATCTGCGCAAGAAGACGATGTATCTCAACTGGTCGTGACGGACCAACACAGCATGCGGCCGGAGGAGGCCGCACCCATGGGAGGGGAAACAATGAAAAGACGGATTCTGATGGGCGCCGCCGCGCTGTCTCTGATCCTGCCGGCCGGCATGGCGCTGGCGCAGGACCTGCCGCCGCTGGAAGCCAAGGACAGCTACAAGGTCGGCTTTGCCCAGACCGAAAGCAACAATCCCTGGCGCATCGCGCAGACCAAGAGCTTTCAGGACACCGCCGGGACCTGCGGATGGGAGCTGGTGCTGACCGATGCCGGCGGCTCGGCCGCCAAGCAGGTGGCCGATGTGGACAGCATGATCGCCCAGGGCATCGACGTGCTGTTCCTGCCCCCGCGCGAGGAAAGCCCGCTGATCCCCGCCGTGATGCGCGCCAAGGGCGCCGGCATCCCGACATTCCTTGTCGACCGCTCGGTCGATCCGAACGTGGCGCAGGCCGGGCGCGATTATGTGTCTTTCCTCGGGTCCGACTTCATCGATCAGGGCGGCCGCGCGGCCGGCTGGCTGACCGAGAACTTCAAGGGCGACGAGGGCGTCATCATCGAGCTGGAGGGCACCACCGGCTCATCGCCCGCCAATGACCGCAAGAAAGGCTTTGACGATGCCATTGCCGGTGACAGCCGCTTTTCCATCGTCGCCAGCCGCTCGGGCGATTTCGCCCGCGACGAGGGCCGCAAGGTGATGGAGACGCTGTTGCAGGCCCATCCCGATGTGAACGTGGTCTATGCCCATAACGACGAGATGGCGATCGGCGCCATTCAGGCGCTTGAGGCCGCAGGCCGCAAACCCGGCGAGGATGTGACCATCGTCTCGGTCGATGGCACCCGCGACGCGTTGCAGGCGATCATCGACGGCAAGATGGGGGTGACGGTCGAAAGCTCGCCCTTCTTTGGGCCGCTGGCCTGCGACACGATGAAGAAATACGCGGCCGGGGAAGCCATTGCCCCCTGGGTCAAGGTCGAGGACCGCATCTTCACCAAGGAAAACGCGGCCGAGCATATCGACGAGGCCTATTGATCGCCCGCCCATCATCGCGGGGGCCGCGTTCCGGCGCGGCCCCGACCTGACCACCAGACCCTTCATGGCGGTGACATGACCGAACCCCTTTTGCAGATGACCGGGATCAGCAAGGCCTTTGGCGGCGTTCCCGCGCTGTCCGACGCCGCGCTGACGATCCACGCGGGCGAGGTGCATTCGCTGGTCGGCCAGAACGGCGCCGGCAAGTCGACGCTGATCAAGATCCTGACCGGCGTCTATCGCCGCGATGCCGGCACCGTGCGCTGGCAGGGCCGCGAGATCGACCTGAAATCCCCGCGCGAGGCGCAAGAGGCGGGCATCGCCACCATCTATCAGGAACTGACGCTGGTGCCGCAGCGCACGGTGATCGAAAACATCGTTCTGGGCTATGAGCCCAAGACCCGCCTTGGCATGATCGACTGGCGCGCGGCCGAGGCGCGGACCCGTGACGTCCTGTCCCGCTTTGGCATCGATCTGGACCCGCATCGCGCGCTTGGCAGCTATCCGACCGCGATCCAGCAACTGGTCGCCATCGGGCGGGCGGCCTCGATGGATGCGCGGCTGTTGATCATGGACGAGCCG
>JAGPGI010000422.1 GCA_018056045.1 Paracoccus sp. (in: a-proteobacteria) | reverse complement strand
CCTGATCGGCAGGCCCCCGCCCAGCCCCTTGGCCATGGTGGTCAGGTCGGCCGCGACGCCGTGATGCTCCATCGCGAACAGCTTGCCGGTGCGGGCAAAGCCGGTCTGCACCTCGTCGGCGATGAGCAGGATCTTGTGCTGGTCGCAGATGGCGCGCAGGCGCTGCATGAAGCCCGCCGGAACCTCGTAAAAGCCGCCCTCGCCCTGAACCGGCTCGACGATGATCGCGGCGACGCGGGCGGGGTCGATATCGGCCTTGAAGAGCCGGTCCAGTGCCGCCAGCGCGTCCTCGGCGCTGACGCCGTGCAGATCGTTCGGGAAAGGCAGGTGCCAGACATCGTTCATCATCGGGCCGAAGCCGGCCTTGTAGGGCTGGACCTTGCCGGTCAGCGACATGCCCATGAAGGTGCGGCCGTGAAAGCCGCCGGCGAAAGCCACGATGCCCGGGCGGCCGGTATAGTGCCGCGCGATCTTGATGGCGTTTTCCACTGCCTCGGCGCCGGTCGTGTAAAAGGCGGTCTTTTTCGGGAAATCGCCGGGCAGCGCCGCGTTCAGGCGCTCGGCCAGCGCAACGTAGTTTTCATAGGGCACGACCTGATGACAGGTATGGGTAAAGCGGTCGAGCTGGTCCTTGACCGCCTGAATGACGCGCGGGTGGCGGTGGCCGGTATTGACCACGGCGATACCGGCGGCAAAGTCGATATAGCGGTTGCCTTCCTTGTCCCAGATCTCGGCGTTTTCGGCGCGATCGGCATAGATCTGCGTGGTCATGCCGACACCGCGCGAGATCGCGGCATTCTTGCGGTCGGTCATATTGGTCATGTCAGCCCCCTGATGGACGAATCTGCGCGGATGCTATACGGGCGCCGGCGCGTCGAACAGGGCCGCTTGCGCTATCACCTCAGTTGCTGCACCCTGCCCGCGTCATCCAAGGTTGCCCATGTTCCCGATCCGAGATCACAACCCCTCCGAGCGCACACCCTATGTGACCTATGCGCTGATCATCCTGAACATCGCGATGTTCCTGATCACCATGCCCTGGGCCGGTGGCGCGGTGGAATTGTGGAACAGGCTGGCGCTGTATCCGGTCGCCATCATGCATGGCGAATGGCTGTGGGGGCTGGTCACGCATATGTTCCTGCATGCGGGGCTGATGCATATCGCCGGCAACATGCTGTTCCTGTGGGTCTTTGGCGACAACCTCGAGGACCAGATGGGCCATCTGGGCTTTCTGGCCTTTTATCTGGCCTGCGGGCTGGCGGCGGCAGCGGGGCAGATCGCCACCGACCCGATGAGCACGATCCCCATGGTCGGGGCCTCGGGGGCGATTGCCGGGGTGATGGGGGGCTATCTGTTGCTGTTCCCGCGCGCCCGCGTCGATGTGATCGCGATCATCATCATTATCATCAAGCGTTTCACAATTCCGGCTTGGGTGCTGCTGGCGGTCTGGTTCGGCATCCAGATCGTCTCGAGCCTGCTTGGGACGGATCAGGGCGTGGCCTATATGGCCCATATCGCGGGCTTCATCGCCGGGATCGTGCTGGCCGTGCCGCTGTTCCTGCGCCGGGGCGGACCCGCGTTCTGGAGCCGCACCCATGGCCGCCCCCCGCATCCCGCCATCGACTATTCCCGCAGCCGCATCCCGCAGGTCAGGCGCTAAAGCTGGCCCCGGCTCATGTGCCGTTTGCCGGCGAAACCGGGCGCGCGGGTGACGGCAAAGCCCGCCGCAGCCAGCGCGCGCCGCACATGGCCCGCCGCCGTATAGGTCGCGAATGTGCCGCCCGGCGCGGTATGGGCGGCGACCTCGGCCATCAGCCCCTCGCCCCAGAGTTCGGGGTTCTTGGCGGGCGAGAACCCGTCCAGAAACCACGCATCCGCGCGCCCCGGCCATGCGGGCAGGGCCGCGCGGGCATCAGCCTCGATCACCTCGGCACTGACATGGCCAAGGGTAAAGCGGCGGGCCGGCCAGCCCGCGCGCAAGCTTGCCGCCAGATCCGCCAACTCGGGAAAGGCGGCATGAGCGCGGGCCAGCTCGTCAAGGGACATCGGATAGGCCTCGAAGCTGGTAAAGCGGATCGGCACGGTCGCCACCTGCGCCAGCGCCAGCAGGTTCAGCCCGGTGCCAAAGCCCAGCTCGGCGACGTGAAAGCCGGGCCGCAGCCGCGCGGGCAGATCATTTCCGGCCAGAAAGACATGGCGCGTCTCATCCAGCCCGCCATTCAGGCTGAAATAAGGGTCGTCAAAGCGGCGCGAGACCGGAATCGCCCCCTCGCGCCAGTCCAGATCGGCGCCGCTCTGGTCCTGCTGATCCATCCGCGCTAACTCCTGCTTTTGGGGGCAGTTGCGGCAAGGGGCACCGGCTTGGCAAGGGAAAAACTGACAATCGCCGGGGGCGGCGTCTTTGGGCTGGCTTGCGCATGGGAACTGCTGCGGCGCGGCCAGCCCGTCCGGCTTTACGAGGCGGTGCGGATCGGCGCGGGATCATCCGGCGGCCATGTCGGCGCGCTGGCCCCGCATGCGCCCGAAAACTGGAATGCCAAGAAACAGGTGCAGCTTGAGGCGCTGATCGGTGCCGAAAGCTGGTGGGCCGAGGTGGCGCGGGCAGGCAGCGCCGATCCCGGCTATGCCCGCACCGGCCGCATCCAGCCCGTGCCCGCGGGGACCGAATCCCGCATGGCCGGGCGGATCGCCGACGCCCGCAGGAACTGGCCCGATTGGGCGGGGATGGAGATGACCGACAGCCCGCCCGGCGATCTGGTGCCCGCCTCGCCCTCGGGGCTGTGGCTGATTGACCGGCTGACGGCGCGGATCAGCCCGCGCCGGGCCGGGGCCGCACTGGCCGCTGCGATTCGCGCCAAGGGCGGCGAGATCATCGAAGGCACCCCCGCCCCCGACGCCCCCGCGATCTGGGCTACGGGCGTCGCGGGCCTTGCGCCCTTTGGTGGCGGCGGGGTCAAGGGCCAGTCGGCACTGCTGGAATTTGCCGCCCC
>JAGPGI010000076.1 GCA_018056045.1 Paracoccus sp. (in: a-proteobacteria) | reverse complement strand
CGCCTGTCCTTTTTCCTGCTGATGGGGCTGACGCTTTACGCCTCGTTCGCAGGCGCGGCCTGAGGGGGCACGCCATGGCCAAGCGTTTCGGAGGCCGCTTCTCGCCGCAACAGACCCGGCTGGACGGATCGGACCCGCGCCCGCCCGCGCGCCCCCATCCCGGCGAAATGCGCCACCCGCTGGAATCGCGCACCCGCTGGGTCACGATCATGGCGATCCCCTTCCTGATCAGCGCCTTCTGGCAGGACCCGACCGGGCTTGCCACGCATCTGATCGGCTTTGGCGGCATTGCCGCCGGCATGTGGATGACCCGCGAAGGCCTACAGGCCGAGGCCGCCTATGACGCCCGCCGTGTCGCCCGCCGCCCCGCCATTCCGCGCAAGCTTTTCGGCGGCATCCTGACCGGGCTTGGCCTCGCCATCGGCGCATACGAGCCGGGTGCCGAGATCGGCGCCGGCATCATCGGTGTCGCGGGTGCGCTGCTGCACTGGCTGGCCTTTGGCACCGACCCCATGCGCGACAAGGGCATGGAGGGGGTCGACACCTTCCAGCAGGACCGCGCCCAACGCATCGTCGCCGAGGGCGAGGCCCATCTGAAAGCCATGCAGGACGCCATCCTGCGCACGGGCGACCGCCGGCTCGAGGCGCGCGTCGCCATGTTCGCCGCCACCGCCCGTGACATGTTCGTCCGGGTCGAGGAAGACCCCGGCGACATCGCCGCCGCACGGCGCTATCTGGGCGTCTATCTGCAGGGCGCCCGCGACGCGACGGTCAAGTTCTCGGACCTTTACGCCCAGACCCATGATGCGCGCGCCCGGCAGGATTACGAAAACCTGCTGAATGATCTGGAAACCGAATTCGCCGCCCGCACCCGCAAGCTGATCGAGGGCGGCCGCACCGATCTGGATATCGAGATCGGCGTGTTGCGCGACCGCCTTGCCCGCGAGGGCCTGCGCCCGGCGATGAAGGCCGCCGAACCCGCCGAACTGGAACGCCCGATGACGCTGGACGACCTGCTGATCCCGCGCGAGGGCGAAAAGCAGCGCCGCTGAGACGATCCCGACCATGCCCCGTTTTGCCCTGCTGATCGAATATGACGGCGCGCCCTTTGCCGGCTGGCAGGCTCAGGCCGACCAGCCCAGCGTGCAGGGCACCATCGAGGCCGCGCTGGCGCGGCTTGATCCCGGCTTCAAGGCCGGCGCGCGCATCGCGGCGGCTGGCCGCACCGATGCCGGCGTCCATGCCACCGGACAGGTCGCCCATGCAGATCTGACGCGCGACTGGGACCCGTTCCGCCTGTCCGAGGCGCTGAACTGGCACCTGAAACCCGCGCCCGTCGCCATCCTTGCCGCCGCACGGGTTGATGACGATTTCCACGCCCGCTTCTCGGCGCATGAGCGGCGCTATCTGTTCCGGCTGATCGCCCGCCGCGCCCCCGTCACCCATGATCGCGGCAATGTCTGGCAGGTCCTGAACCCGCTGGACGTGGACGCGATGCGCGCGGGCGCGGCACATCTGATCGGGCGGCATGATTTCACCACCTTCCGCTCGACCATGTGCCAGTCGCCCAGCCCGGTAAAGACGCTGGACGAGATCACCATCGAGGAACGCGACATCCCGCAGGGCCGTGAATACCGCTTTTGCCTGCGTGCGCGATCGTTTCTGCACAATCAGGTGCGCTCGATCGTCGGCACGCTGGAGCGCGT
Organism: Paracoccus sp. (in: a-proteobacteria); assembly: GCA_018056045.1. Taxonomy (GTDB): domain Bacteria; phylum Pseudomonadota; class Alphaproteobacteria; order Rhodobacterales; family Rhodobacteraceae; genus Paracoccus. The sequence continues at coordinate 8,021 of JAGPGI010000076.1, read as the reverse complement.
GGGCGCCGGATCATGGCCGCCAGAGCGCGTGGCCGAGGCCTTGCAGGCGCGCGACCGTGCCGCTTGCGGGCCGGTCTGTCCGCCGCAGGGGCTCTATCTGACGGATGTGGGCTACTCGCGCGAGCCCTTCGCGTCGGTCCGGCAAATTCGATAGGGGGGCTTATTCGGCCGGGACATGCGCGCGACGCCGTTCGTCGCGGATGGTCATCGGCGGCTGCTCGCTGGGGACGCGGCGGCGGCCACGGCCCTGCCAGTTCGGGATCACCACGGTCATCAGCGTGTGCCAGATGATCCACAGGTCCACGCGCAGGCTGCAGCGGCGCTGATAGATCAGGTCAAGGCGCAGCTTGGTCGGCAGGCAGCGGCGGTAATAGGCCGCCTCGGTCGCCTCGGCGGTCTGGCAACTGGCCATGATCCGGTCCTCATGCGCATGATAGATCATCGTCGCAAGACCGGTGACGCCGGGGCGATTGCGCAGCACTTGCCCGTAAAGCGCGGGGAAACGCTCGACATATTCGCGCAGCGGCGGGCGGGGGCCGACAAAGCTCATGTCGCCGCGCAGGATGTTGAACAGCTGCGGCAGCTCGTCGATGCGGGTGCGGCGCAGGAAGCGCCCGATCGGGGTGATGCGCCAATGCTTATGCGCGCCGGTGGCGCCGAAATCGCCCTCGTCGCGCAGCATGGTGCGGAATTTCAGCAGGTCGAACTGCTCGCCCGGGGCGCGCATGCGCGGCGCCACATAGAACAAGGGCCGCCCCTGCGTCAGCAGCAGGATCACAGCCACCAGAGCGATCACGACAGAAAGCGGCACCAGCAGGATCAGGGCAAAAACGATGTCGAAGGCGCGCTTGCGATAGGTCATCCCAACCCGCTCGACGCGGTGTTCGCAGGCAAGCCACTCAAGCCCTTTTGCTGACAGGGAGGTCAGCTCGCGCCGATCGGCATTGTCCCAATCGTGATGAATTGTCACAATCCCGCCCTGCGCCATTGGTAATAGGTTAATGTTCCCGCCCTAACATAGCACCAGCAAAATGAAAACATCCGCAAGGGGAAATCTGCACAAGACTTGCACCGGCGTGGCCTTTCGGCCAGTCTTTGCCCATTCGACGGACATTGGTGCGAGATAATGCGGAAATTTCTGGTTGTGCTGGACGATTCTCGCGAAAGCCTGAATGCGATCCGTTATGCGGCGATGCGGGCGGCCAAGACCGGCGGCGGCGTTCAGGTGCTTTCGGTCATTCCCGCGAACTCCATTCAGCATGGATTCGGTGTCGCCGATGTCATGCGCGCCGAGGCCTATGAACGGATCGAGGCGCATTTCGAGGTTTTCGCCAAATGGATGCGCGATCGCCCCGGTGTCGAGCCGGAACTGGTGGTGCGCGAGGGCGAACCGGGGGCCGAACTGGTGGCCCAGATCCATGCCGACCCCGAGATCGGCGTCGTCGTGCTGGCCGCCTCGACCGACAGCGCTGGCCCCGGCCCGCTGGTGACCCGGCTGCTGCGCGAGGTTGCGACGCTCCCCTGTCCGATCACCATCGTTCCCGGCGACATCCCGCGCGAGCGGCTGGAACTGGTCACCTGATCCCCTGACCTGATCCACTCCGCGGGGTCGCCAATGGCCGCGCATTCGCCCGCGGTTGCGGTTTGTCGCAGCCTGTCCGGGGGTGTTTTGCTTGACTTGCCCCCCCTGCAATCCCCATATCCCCAGCAAAGCTTCACGGGCATGAGGAGTCCGCCATGTTCATCCAGACCGAGACCACCCCGAACCCCGCCACGCTGAAATTCCTGCCGGGCGAGCCTGTGCTTGCCAGCGGCACCGCCGATTTTCCCGCCGCCGAGGCCGCCGCGACCAGCCCGCTGGCGCGCCGCATCTTTTCGGTGCCGGGCGTGACCGGCGTGTTTCTGGGTTCGGATTTCGTCACCGTGACCAAGGCCGACGATGCGGTCTGGGATCACCTCAAGCCCTCGGTTCTGGGCGCGATCATGGAGCATTACCAGTCCGGCGCCCCGGTGATCGAAGGTGCCTCGACCAGCGGCCATAACGATCAGGACGGCCCGGACGCCGAAATCGTCAACCAGATCAAGGAACTGCTGGACACTCGCGTGCGTCCGGCCGTGGCCCAGGATGGCGGCGACATCACCTTTCACGGCTTTGACCGGGGCGTCGTCTATCTGCATATGCAGGGCGCCTGCGCCGGCTGCCCCTCGTCCACGCTGACGCTGAAAATGGGCATCGAGAACCTGCTGCGCCACTATATCCCCGAAGTGACCGAGGTCCGGCCCGTTGCCTGACACGCTGTCACTTGGCTTTGACACATCGGCCGCGCATTGCGCGGCCGCTTTGCTGCAAGGCGACCGCGTCCTGATCCAGCGCCACGAGGACATGGCGCGCGGTCAGGCCGAACGCCTGTTCCCGCTCCTAGAGGAAATGCTGACCAGCGCCGGCGTCGATTGGCGCGACCTGTCGGTGATCGGCTGCGGCACGGGTCCGGGAAATTTCACCGGCATCCGCATCTCGGTCGCCGCCGCGCGCGGGCTGGCGCTGTCGCTGGGCATTCCGGCGGTTGGCGTCAGCGTGACCGAGGCCATGGCCTGCGCCCTGCCCCGCCCCTGCCGCGTGGCGATCCCGGCGCGCCCCGCCGGGCTGATCTGGCAGGATTTCGGCACCGACCCCGAGCGGGACAGCCCGCCCCGGCAGGACCTGCCCGAGGACATGCCGCCCGGCCCGGCGCTGGCCCATCCGCTGATGCCGCTGGCCGAAGGCATCGCCCGCATCGCGCAGGTGCGCCGCGCCATGCCCGGCCTGCCGCGCCCGGCGCCGATCTATCTGCGCCCCGCCGACGCCGCCCCGGCCCGCGACCGCGGCCCGGTCATGCTGCCATGACCCCCGAGGCCTTGGCGGCGCTGCATGCGCGCTGCTTTCCCGCCCATCCCCGGCCATGGTCGACCGGCGAGTTTTCCGAACTCCTCGACAACCGGCTGAATTTCCTTCTGATTCGACCGCAGGGATTTCTGCTTGGCCGCGTGGTCGCCGACGAGGCCGAGCTTTTGACCCTTGCCGTCGCCCCCGAGGCCCGCCGCATGGGCCTTGGCCGCGCCCTGCTGACCGAATTTGCCCATACGTCAACTGAGCGCGGGGCGTGCGAGGCGTTCCTCGAGGTCGCCTCGGACAATGCGCCGGCCATCGCGCTTTATGCCAGCGCAGGCTGGCAGCGGGCCGGCACAAGGCGCGATTATTACGCCCCCGGCATCGACGCCATGGTCATGCGGCGCGAAATGTGATCTGCGACAAGCCTGTTGACGGCTTCCGGCCCATGCGCCCTAATTCGGGCATCCCGGGGCTGAATCGCCCCTGCCAGATTTGAGGTTCGACATGTCTCTGATGAAATCCCTGCTGACCGGCGCCTGCCTGAGCGCGCTGCCCCTGGCCGCGCTGGCCGATCCGGCGCTGATCTTCGATCTCGGCGGCAAGTTCGACAAATCCTTCAACGAGGCCGCCTATGTCGGCGCCGAGCGCTGGAAGGCCGAAACCGGCGGCAGCTACAAGGAACTGGAAATGCAGTCCGAGGCGCAGCGCGAACAGGCGCTCCGCCGGCTGGCCGAGACCGGCGCCAACCCCATCGTCATGACCGGCTTTGCCTTTGGCGAGGTGCTGAACCAGATCGCCGGCGACTATCCCGACACGAAATTCGTCATCATCGACATGGTCGTCGAAAAGCCGAACGTGCAGTCGGTCATCTTCTCGGAACCGCAGGGCTCGTATCTGGCGGGCGTGATGGCGGCCATGGCCTCGAAATCGGGGACGGTCGGCTTTATCGGCGGCATGGACGTGCCGCTGATCCACAAGTTCGAATGCGGCTATGCGCAGGGCGTCAAGGCCACGAAACCCGACGCCAAGGTGCTGATCAACTATACCGGCACCACGCCCGCGGCATGGAACGACCCGGTCAAGGGCGGCGAGCTGCTGAAGGCGCAAGGCGCGCAGGGCGCCGATGTCGTCTATGCGGCGGCGGGCGGCACCGGCATCGGCGTGCTGCAGGCGGCGGCGGATGCGAACATCCTGTCGATCGGCGTGGACAGCAACCAGAACCACCTGCATCCGGGCAAGGTGCTGACCTCGATGGTCAAGGGCGTGGACAATTCCGTCTATGACGCCTTCAAGGCCGGTGCCGATGTCGAACCGGGCATCAAGGTGATGGACCTGGCCTCGGGCGGGGTCTCGGTCGCCATGGATGACAACAACAAGCCGCTGGTCACGCCCGAGATGCAGGCCGCCGTGGATGCCGCCAGCAAGGGCATCATCGACGGCACGATCAAGGTGCATGACTACATGACCGACAATACCTGCCCGGTGCAGTAATGACGGCACGCTCCGGCGCTGAAAACATGGCCCCCGCAATCGAATTGCGGGGGATTTCCAAGGCATTCGGGCCGGTTCAGGCCAATAAGGGCATCGATCTGTCGGTGCCGCGCGGCACCATCCACGGCATTATCGGCGAGAATGGCGCCGGAAAATCGACGCTGATGTCGATCCTTTACGGCTTTTACCGCCCCGATTCCGGCGAGATCCTGATCGGCGGCAAGCCCATCGCCATCACCGACAGCCAGACCGCGATCCGCGCCGGCATCGGCATGGTGTTTCAGCATTTCAAGCTGGTGCAGAATTTCACCGTTCTGGAAAACATCATCCTTGGCGCCGAGGACGGGCCGATGCTGCGCACCTCGCTCACGCGTGCGCGGGCCGAGCTGAAGCGGCTGGCCGAGGAATACGAACTGCAGGTCGATCCTGACGCCCTGATCGAAGAGCTGTCGGTCGGCCACCAGCAGCGGGTCGAGATCCTGAAGGCGCTTTACCGTCAGGCCGATATCCTGATCCTGGACGAGCCCACGGGCGTTCTGACCCCGGCCGAGGCCGATCACCTGTTCCGGATCCTGCGCGGGCTGCGGGACGAAGGGAAAACCATCATCCTGATCACCCACAAGCTGCGCGAGATCATGGAGATCACCGACAATGTTTCGGTCATGCGGCGCGGCGAGATGGTGGCCTCGGTCAAAACCGCCGAGACGAACCCCACCGCGCTGGCCGAGCTGATGGTCGGGCGCAAGGTGCTCTTGCGCGTCGACAAGGCCCCCGCCCGGCCCGGCGCCCCGGTGCTGGAGGTGCGCGGCCTGCGCATGGTCGATGCCGACGGCGTCGAGCGGCTGCGCGGCATCGATCTGGACATCCGCGCCGGCGAGATCGTCGGCATCGCCGGCGTCGCCGGAAACGGCCAGACGCAACTGCTGGAGATATTGGGCGGCTATCCCGAACCCGGCGCGAAGCTTGCCGGCGAGATTACGCTGAAGGGCCAGCCCTTGGCCCTGAAAGGCTCGGACGCGCGGGCGCGGCGTCATGCCGGCATCGGCCATGTCCCCGAGGACCGTCAGGTCGAGGGGCTGATCATGGATTTCACCGCCTGGGAAAACGTGGCCTTCGGCTATCACGACGCGCCCGAATTCCAGAACGGGCTGATGATGGACAATGCCGCGATCCGCGCCGACGCCGTGGGCAAGATCGAGCGTTTCGACGTGCGCCCGCCGAACCCGGATCTGGCGGCCAAGAATTTCTCTGGCGGCAACCAGCAAAAGATCGTGGTCGCCCGCGAGGTCGAGCGCAACCCCGACCTGCTGCTGATCGGCCAGCCGACGCGTGGGGTCGATATCGGTGCCATCGAATTCATCCACAAGCGCATCGTGGCGCTGCGCGATGCCGGCAAGGCGGTGCTGCTGGTCTCGGTCGAGCTGGACGAGATCATGGCGCTGTCGGACCGCATCGCGGTGATGTTTGACGGCAGCATCATGGGCGAACGGCTGCCCGACCAGACCACGGCCGGCGATCTGGGCTGCCTGATGGCGGGGATTGCCCCCTTGGGTCAGGATGCAGAGGCCGAGGCATGAGGCGCGATCCGGTGCCTCCGGCGGGGATATTTGAACATGAAAGAAACCCGCAGATGAGGGAATGGTGATGGAGCGTATGCCGAAATGGGCGGATGTGATCCTGACGCCGCTGATCTCGCTTGTGCTGGCCTTTGCCATCTCGGCGCTGGTGATCCTGGCGATCGGGGAAAGCCCGGTCGAGGCCTTGAAAGTCATGGTCGAAGGGGCGCTGCTCTCCAGCTATGGCTGGGGCTATACCCTTTATTACGCGACGAATTTCGTCTTTACCGGGCTTGCGGTGATGGTCGCCTATCATGCCGGGCTGTTCAATATCGGCGGCGAGGGTCAGGCGGCGATCGGCGGGCTGGGCGTCACGCTGGTGCTGCTTTACCTGCCCTGGCCGCATTGGGCGCTGGCGCTGCCTGCGGCGATGGTGGGCGCGGCGCTTTTCGGGGCGCTTTGGGCGCTGATTCCGGCCTGGCTGCAGGCGCGGCGCGGCAGCCATATCGTCATCACCACCATCATGTTCAACTTCATCGCCGCGGCGCTGCTGAACTATCTGCTGGTCAATGTGCTGCGTCCGCAGGGCAGCATGGACCCGGCCTCGGCCAGCTTTCCGCCCGCGACGCATCTGCCGAAACTGTCGGACATGGCGCTGGGGCTGGGCTTTGAATGGGGCAAGAACACGCCCGCGAACATCACCTTTTTCATCGCCATCGGCGCCTGCCTGCTGGTCTGGCTGCTGATCTGGCGCACCCGTCTGGGCTATGAGATCCGCGCCCTTGGCAAGTCCGAACCGGCCGCCGTCTATGCCGGCATCAACCCGACCCGCATCATCGTCATCGCCATGCTGATTTCCGGCGCGCTGGCCGGCTTGATGGCGATCAACAACGTCATGGGCGAGGCCGAGCGGCTGATTTTCAACGCCGTCGAGGGTGCCGGTTTCATCGGCATCGCCGTGGCGCTGATGGGCCGCAACCACCCGTTCGGGGTGTTTCTGGCGGCGCTGCTGTTCGGGTTTCTGTATCAGGGCGGGGGCGAGCTTGCGCTTTGGACCACCATCCCGCGCGAGCTGATCATCGTCATTCAGGCGCTGGTCATCCTGTTCACCGGGGCGCTGGACAATATGGTCAGGATGCCGCTGGAGCGGTTCTTCATGGCAATGCGCAAGCGCGGGGGCGCGTGATGGATTTCGCAACCATTCTGCAGATCGTCGACAGCGCCGTGCGGCTGATGACCCCCTTGCTGCTGGCCTGCTTAGCCGGGCTTTATTCCGAACGCGCCGGCATTTTCGACATCGGGCTTGAGGGCAAGATGCTGATGGCGGCCTTTACCTCGGCCTCGGTCGCCTATGCCACCGGCAATGTCTGGCTGGGGCTGCTGGCCGGGATCGGCGGTGCGCTGGCGCTGTCTCTGGTCCATGGGCTCGCCTCGATCACCTTTCGGGGCAACCAGCTGATTTCCGGCGTCGCCATCAACTTTCTGGCCGCTGGGCTGACCGTGCTGCTGGGGCAGAAGATCTTCGGCCTTGGCGGGCGCACCCCCTCGCTTGAGGGGGATGCCCGCTTTCACGCCATCACCCTGCCCTTTGCCGAAAGCCTGCGCGGCGTGCCGGTGATCGGGCCGATCTATGCCGAGGTGATCTCGGGGCATACGGTGCTGGTCTATCTGGCCTTTGCGCTGGTGCCTCTGACCTGGTGGGTGCTTTACCGCACGCGTTTCGGGCTGCGGCTGCGGGCCGTGGGGGAAAACCCGGCCTCGGTCGATACCGCAGGCGTGTCGGTCACCCGGATGCGCTATGCGGCAGTGGCGATCTGCGGCGTTCTTTGCGGCATTGCCGGGGCGTATCTGGCGACCGGTATTTCGGCGGGCTTTGTCAAGGACATGACCGCCGGGCGCGGCTATATCGCGCTGGCGGCGCTGATCTTCGCCAAGTGGCGGCCGTGGCCCGCGCTGTTCGCGACCTTCCTGTTCGGCTTGATGGAGGCGGTCAGCAACCGCTTTCCCGACCTTGATCTGGGCTTTGTCACCATCCCCTCGATGTTCATGAACGCGCTGCCCTATATCCTGACCGTCATCATTCTGGCCGGTTTCGTCGGCCGCGC
>JAGPGI010000421.1 GCA_018056045.1 Paracoccus sp. (in: a-proteobacteria) | reverse complement strand
GCGGTGTCCCAGTCGTCGCCACGGGCCTTCGCCGTGCGCTTCCACTCGCGCGCCGTGTCGTAGCTCACGCCGCAGGTGACGGCGGCCCCGTTGAGCGGCAGGCCCTCGATATAGAGCTGCCGCACGCGCTCGCGGGTTTCCTGACTGTGCGCCATGACTACATCCGCTTGATGACTTCGACCGCCGCCGCCGCCAGCGCACCGCCGATGCCGCCGCCGAGGGCCGAGAGACGCGAGGTCTTCTCGATCAGCTTCTTGTTCTCCTCTTCCAGCGTCGTGACGCGCTCACCGATGCCGTCGATGCGCCTGCCGACGTTGGTCTCGACGGCGTCGATGCGTTTGCCGAGGCTATCTTCGATACGGTCCATGCGCTCGCTCTGCGCGGCTTCCATCCGGCGAATATCGGACTTGATGTCGTCGATGCGCGCGGTCAACCCCTGATGCATCGAATGCACCGCGCCGGTCAGCTGGCCGATGCTGTGCATGATCTGCGAGTTGTCGCGGCGCTCGCTTTCGCTGTGGTCATCCATTGGTTTTCTCCCTTTACGGTTTGCGGTCTGCGGTAACGACGGCCTGGCAGGCCGCCAACTGGTGCACTACTTCGTCGGCCTCAGAGGCGAGTCCGACAAGAAATTCAGAAGCCGCGACAGAAAGTTCGGCGTGCGTTTCACCATCACATCGGCCGGCGCCGGCGCCGGCTTCGGCGGAGCGATCTCCAGCGGCTGTCTGGCGGCGGGCAAGGGGGACGCGCAGGCGCAGAGCGCCAGAACGCAGATCAACCAGAGTGCGGTCGTGCGTGGCTTTTTCATGCTGCAGGGACTCCTGATAAGTGGCCGACGCCGAGGCCAGGTCGGCGGCATGTTGCTGCTCGCGGGCGCGGTAAGCGGCGGAGAGTTCGACGATGCGGGCGTTGGCGGCGGTCAGCTCGGCGTTCTCGCGCTGCTGCCAGGCCGCGCGCTCGGCTTGTTCGCCCCGCGCGTATTGCCACCGGCCGTAGCCGTAGATCGCCAGACCCACGAGTGCCGCCAGCGCCACGGCAGCCAGCGCCTTCGCCCAGGACGGAACGAAGGGCAGCATCATTCCGCCACCCCGCGACCCCACGCCAGATAGCGCGGCTGGATCACGCGCAGGATGCGTTGCGGGTAGCCGAGGTTTTCCGGGCAGAAGATCGGCGAGCGGCGGGCCGAGCCGCAGGCCGCATCGATCGCCGCCCGGTCGGCCGCCGGCCGCGCGTTGGCCGCCTCGCGCTGCCAATGGCCCAGACCGCCGTTATAGGCGCGCAGCGCGGCCCACCAGCGGTCGAACTCCGACGCGCCGCGCACGCGGTCGAATAGCCACCGGTCGTAGCCGACCAGCGCGCGCATCGCCCATACCGGATTGGATGGCTGGCAATCGACGGCCTCCAGGCCATTAAGGTCGCACCACCACCGGGCCGTGGCCGGCATGAACTGCGCCATACCGCGCGCGCCGACGCGGGAGACGGCCAGCGGGTTCCAACCGCTCTGCTGATGAATCTGCGCGGCGAACACGGCGACCGGCGCATCGAGGCCGATCTCGGCATGCGCGATGCGGATCAGCTCGGCTTTGTACCTGGCCGCCGACCGCTCGAAGCCCTCGGCATGCGCAACGGATGCCTGGAACACCAGGTAGGCGAAGGCAGCGATGGCCACGGCGGCAAAAAACACATCGACAGCCCGGTACCAGAAGCCATCGGCATCGTCTCGCCCTTTGCCGCGCTTTTCGAATCGGCAGCTCATGGCGTGCGTCGCCGCAATAGCAACAGGCGGGCGGCGAATTCACCGGTCAACCGGCGCGCCGCATCGGGCAGCAGGTGTGACTGGTGGCGCTCGGCGGCCGCCTGCAGATCCTTCTCGCTCAGCGCGCCGGCAATCTCGCGCGAATAGGCAACGGCGTGCGTCTCCGAAATGATCGGATGGGGAGCCGTTGCCATCACGCCCCCATCCCGATCGCCAGCATCGCGCAGCCGATGAGGATGGCGCGGCGCAGCATCGCCAGGGCAAAGACGAAGCCGTCACCGTCGAAGACGATGCGGCGATCCTGCCGGCCGATGAACGAATCCGGCCGCGCGTAGGGGAAGATCGAGCGATCCAGCCAATAACCGACGACGCCGGCCATGGTGATCAGCGACAGCTTGTAGAGACTGACCGGCAGCTGCTGCGGATGCATGAGGCCGATGACGGCCAACAGCAGCACGGTAGCGATCTGCCACCAGAACAGGCGCGGGAGCTTCATTGGGTAACCTCCGATTGATCGTCTGAAATGACAATCGGAGGTTACGTGCGCGCGCGAGGCGGGGTTAGGCGGGAAATGTTTCCTGCCTGGGGAGCAAGGGCGTCGGGCGGTTTAATACGGGCATTGATAGATTTCGACTAGCTCAAGCTGAAATGAAGAATCGCGACTTTTCTTGGATATGGGCGGCGCTTGTTTTCTGGCCCTGGGCCATCGGCATCTTCGATTTGGCTGTCTGGGCTGTGCTCGGCCATCAGTTGACCGGCATTCCATGGGGAGGGAATCGCGGGATGGTGCTACTGCTCTGGCCGGTCGCCTGCTTGGCTACGGCTTCATTTGTAGTGTGACGCAGCGTTGGAGAGGGCACGGCAAAGATGACGACCAACTTCATCACGATCGTGGGATTCGTGGCCTGCTTCATGTCAGGCTATTGGCTCAGGGAAGCCTGGCAGGGGCTGTTACTTGAGATCAAGCATGATCGCAATGACCGCCAGCGCTGCCGACCAACACCACTGCCAATGCCGCAGATACCAGCGCCAGGCGTCGATCAAACGCCGCGCAACTGGTCGCTGTTGATAGAACCCTCCGTCGATCGACTGAATACCGTCATCACGGTCAAAGGTATATGGCACGAACTCCCCCCGGAAGAACTGGGTGAGCTTCTGACGGACGTGGGCAAGTATCTTCAAGGGTTTAATGCAGCTTGAACCGGCGCAATGCCCTTCGGTTATTGCGCCCTACGGCT
>JAGPGI010000075.1 GCA_018056045.1 Paracoccus sp. (in: a-proteobacteria) | reverse complement strand
GATCCCGGCCGAACATCTCGACATAGGCCATCATGTGATGGCCCCAGGTCACCGGCTGCGCGGTTTGCAGATGCGTGAAACCGGGCATCACCCAGTCGGCGCCAGCCTCGGCCTGCGCAAGCGCCGCACGGATCAGCGCGTCCAGCCCCGAAATCGCCGCGTCGCATTGATCGCGCACCCACAGCCGGAAATCGGTCGCCACCTGATCGTTGCGGGACCGCGCCGTGTGCAGCCGCCCGGCCGGTTCGCCGATCACCTCTTTCAGGCGCGATTCCACATTCATGTGGATGTCTTCCAGCGCGGTCGAGAACGGAAAATCACCCTTCTCGATCTCTGACAACACCGTGAGAAGGCCTTCCCCGATGGCCTCGGCATCGCTAGTGCTGATGATGCCTTGTGCGGCCAGCATCGCCGCATGGGCGCGGCTGCCCCGGATGTCCTGGGCATAAAGCCGCTGGTCAAACCCGATCGAGGCGTTGATCGCCTCCATGATCGCGTCCGGGCCGGCGGCGAAACGTCCACCCCACATCGTGTTGGCGGTGTTGGCGGGCTGCTCGGTCATGACTTATCCTTCAAGGGGGATGCAATGCTGCGTTGGCTGGTTCTTTATACGGCACTGGGGATCGGTGCAAATGCCGCGCTGGCCGGGGAAATCGACTGGCAAGCCGCCCATGATGGCGGTCTGGCCAAGCTTGCGCAGACCACGCCGACCCCGGTGCCCGAGACCCCCTTTACCGACCCCGAGGGCGGCACGCATTCGCTGGCGGATTATCGCGGCAAGGTGGTGCTGCTGAATTTCTGGGCGACATGGTGTGCGCCCTGCCGCGAAGAGATGCCGTCGCTGGACGCGCTGCAGGCGGAACTGGGCGGCGATGATTTTCAGGTCGTGGCCATTGCCGCCGGCCATAACCCGCCCGCCGCCATACAGAAATTCCTGACCGAGGCCAAAATCGCGAACCTGCCGGTGCGTCTGGACCCGCGTCAGGGTCTGGCGCGCGAGATGGGCGTCATGGGCATGCCGGTCACGGTGCTGATCGACCGTGACGGCAATGAAATCGCCCGCCTGATCGGCGGCGCCGACTGGGCGTCCGAGGCCTCGAAAACCCTTATCCGGCAGGCGACAGCGCCTTGACGCGCGCATGCTGCGGGCACTGGATCATGTGATCGTTGACCAGCCCGCAAGCCTGCATGAAGGCATAGGTGATAACCGGGCCGCAGAACTTGAAACCACGCTTTTTCAGGGCCTTGGCCATGGCCTCGGATTCCAGGGTCTTGGCCTGAACCTCCTTCATTGAGGTCAGACTGTTCTGGATCGGGCGGCCGCCGACAAATGACCAGATAAAGGGCGAAAAACCCTCGCTGCCCTCGATGTCAAGATAGATGCGGGCACCGGTCACAGTGGCCTCGATCTTGCCGCGATGGCGGATGATGCCGGGGTTTTGCAGGGCTCGGGCGATCTCGGGCTCGCCCCAGCGGGCGACGCGCTCGGGATCAAAGCCCTCGAAGCATTCGCGAAAGCTGTCGCGCTTGCGCAGGATGGTGATCCAGCTCAGCCCGGCCTGAAACCCGTCCAGCACCAGCTTTTCCCACAGCGCGCGCGGATCGTATTCCGGCACCCCCCATTCATCGTCGTGATAGGCGACATAAAGCGGGTCGGTTCCGCACCATGCGCAGCGGCCAGTGGCATCGGTCATGTTCCGTTAACCTCGAGTCCAGAAACCCCGTTGGGTTTACCCGATCTTAGGGGATGATGACCAGACTGCGGCAGACGACAGGAGTCTAGGCATGACCGATCAAATCGATTCGCGCCCGGAATTCGGCTCTCCGCTGGATTTCGCGGTGGATCAGCAATCGCGGATTACCATGGCCACGGTGCGGCGCGCGGTGTCGCGCGGCGATGCCGTTCTGGCCTATCAGCCGGTGGTGCAGGCAGACCGCACCGAAACCCCCGCCTTTCACGAGGGGTTGATCCGAATCATCGACGAAACCGGCCGTATCGTGCCCCTGCGCGATTTCATGCCGCTGGCCGAAACGACCGAATTGGGGCGGCAGATCGACTGCCTGTCGCTGTCGCTGGGCCTGAAAGCGCTGGCCGAGGAACCCTCGATGCGGCTGTCGATCAACATGTCGGCGCGCTCGATCGGCTATCCGGCATGGCTGCAGACCCTGCGCGCCGGCATCGCCGAGGATGAGCGCGTGGCCGAGCGGCTGATCCTTGAGATCACCGAAAGCTCGGCCATGGGAATGCCCGAACTGGTCGGACGCTTCATGCAGGAACTGCAGGCCCATGGGGTCAGCTTCGCGCTCGACGATTTCGGCGCCGGCTATACCTCGTTCCGCTATCTGCGCGATTTCTGCTTTGACATGATCAAGATCGACGGGCAGTTCATCCGCGACATCGCCCAACAGCGCGACAATCAGGTGCTGACCCGGGCCTTGCAGGCCATCGCCCATCACTTCGACATGTTCACCGTGGCGGAATCGGTCGAGACGGCCGAGGATGCGGCCTTCCTGATCGACATGGGCATCGACTGCCTGCAGGGATATTATTTCGGCGCCCCCACCATCGTGCCGCCGTGGAAATCCCCCAACACCGCCGCCAAGCGCAACTAACGCGCAGGCTGCAACCTGACCGCTGCCACGGGCGACGCGGGGGACCCGCTCAGGGCCAGGTGGCGCCGAGCGGGTTCTCGGCGCTGAAAAGGCACCTGTCCCCGCTCTCGCCACCGGCACCGCAGCGGGCCGGGCGTAGGCCGGGATCGCTCAAAGCCCGGGCAAAGACCGGACAGGGCACCTTGACCTCACTGAGCGAAACGGCAAACAGTTCCCTGTCTCCGAGTTTCTCGGCCATCAGGGAAGGAGCCTGTCATGACCAAAGCTGTAATCGTATCCGCCGCCCGCACCCCCGTGGGCAGCTTCCTTGGATCTTACGCGAATGTTCCCGCGCATACTCTTGGCGCCACTGTCCTGAAAGCCATTGTCGAACGGGCGGGCATCGACCCGGCCGAGATTTCCGAAACCATTCTGGGGCAGGTCCTGACCGCCGCCCAGGGCCAGAACCCCGGCCGTCAGGCCCATATCCATGCCGGCTATCCGCGCGAATCCGCCGCCTGGCTGATCAACCAGGTCTGCGGCTCGGGCCTGCGCACGGTCGGGCTGGCGGCGCAGCAGGTGCTGCTGGGCGATGCCACCGTGGTCGCCGCCGGCGGGCAGGAATCGATGTCGCTCTCGACCCATGCCGCCCATATCCGTGCCGGCCAGAAGATGGGCGACATGAAGCTGCTCGACACCATGATCAAGGACGGGCTTTGGGACGCGTTCAACAACTATCACATGGGCACGACCGCCGAGAACGTCGCCACGAAATGGGGCATCACCCGCGAGGAGCAGGATGAATTCGCCGTCGCCTCGCAGAACAAGGCCGAAGCCGCGCAAAAGGCCGGAAAGTTCAAGGATGAGATCACCCCGGTGACCGTCAGCACCCGCAAGGGCGATGTCGTGGTCGATTCCGACGAATATATCCGCCACGGCGCCACGCTCGAGGCGATGCAGAAGCTCAAGCCCGCTTTTTCCAAGGACGGCACCGTGACCGCCGGCAACGCCTCGGGCCTGAATGACGGCGCCGCCGCCGTTCTGGTCATGACCGAAGCCGAAGCCGCGCGCCGTGGCCTGACGCCGCTTGCCCGCATCGCCTCCTATGCCACGGCGGGCGTCGATCCGGCGATCATGGGTTCGGGCCCGATCCCGGCCAGCCGCCGCGCGCTGGAAAAAGCCGGCTGGAAGGTCGCCGATCTGGATCTGGTCGAGGCCAATGAGGCCTTTGCCGCACAGGCCATCGCGGTCAACCGCGACATGGGCTGGGACCCGGCCATCGTCAACGTCAACGGCGGCGCCATTGCCATCGGCCACCCGATCGGCGCCTCGGGCGCGCGCATCCTGAACACGCTGCTGTTCGAAATGGCCCGTCGCGACGCCAAGAAAGGTCTGGCGACGCTGTGCATCGGCGGCGGCATGGGTGTCGCGCTCTGCGTCGAACGCTAAGCCCGAAAGGCGCGCGCAACTATCTTGCGCGCGCCAAGCTTGCTGGATAGCATAATTTCAACCATCACATATCAGGAGGGGGTAAGAATGGCTAAAGTGGCCCTTGTGACCGGCGGTTCGCGCGGCATTGGCGCGGCGATCTCGAAGGCGCTCAAAGACGCGGGTTACACCGTGGCGGCGAACTACGCCGGCAATGACGACGCCGCCAAGGCATTCACCGCGGAAACCGGCATCAAGACCTATAAATGGTCGGTCGCCGATTACGACGCCTGCGCCGCCGGCATCAAGCAGGTCGAGGACGAGCTTGGCCCGATTGCGGTGCTGGTCAACAATGCCGGCATCACCCGCGACTCGATGTTCCACAAGATGACGCCCCAGCAGTGGAAAGAGGTCATCGACACCAACCTGACCGGGCTGTTCAACATGACCCACCCCACCTGGGGCGGCATGCGCGACCGCAAGTTCGGCCGCATCATCAATATCAGCTCGATCAACGGCCAGAAGGGTCAGGCCGGTCAGGCCAACTATTCGGCCGCCAAGGCCGGCGATCTGGGCTTTACCAAGGCCCTTGCTCAGGAAGGCGCCCGCGCCGGCATCACCGTGAACGCGATCTGCCCGGGCTATATCGGCACCGAGATGGTCCGCGCCATCGACGAAAAGGTCCTGAACGAGCGCATCATCCCCCAGATCCCGGTCGGCCGTCTGGGCGAGCCCGAAGAGATCGCCCGCGCCGTGGTGTTCCTGGCCTCGGACGATGCCGGCTTCATCACCGGCTCGACCATCAGCGCCAATGGCGGTCAGTACTTCGTCTGACCCGGCCCCCGAAAACGCAACGGCCCGCGAGTTTCGCGGGCCGTTTCCGATTCCATCGTGAGGTTTCAGGGAACGCGCGATTGCCGCCCCTGTGGCCCGTCAATGCGACAGGCGGGTGATTTCTTCCTTGAGGCGAAGTTTTTCCTTTTTCATCTGCGCGATGGCGAGGTCATCCGTGCCCGGGCTGCGATGCGCGGCCTCGATGGCGTTGGACAGTGACTGGTGTTTACGGCGAAGCTCCTGCACATGGGATTCAACCGACATTCCGTCCTCCTCTGGGATTGCTCGAACAAGGTGATTGCAGCACAGAATTGTCACATTGTCACCGAAAATCGGGGCCCGCCGGCGCAAGTGCCGCACCCTCGCGCAAAACCGCCTGCGCAGCCTCGGTCAGGTCCTCGGCATCAGTGGAATGTGACGGATTTGCGTGCAAGATGAAGGGGGAAAGCAGACGCAGCGGCGTGCGCGCGCCCTTGCGCGCCGTGACGATGACGCGCCCGGCCTCGCGTCCGGCGCGCGCGGAAATGGGCAGGATTTTAATCGCTCCTGCCTTGCCGGCCAGTGCCGACAGAATCGCGCCCAGCCGGTCGGCGCGCTGGATCAGGGTGATCTCGCCGCCGGGGCGCAGGCGGCGCAGACCGGCGGTGATCCAGTCCTCAAGCGGCGTATCCTCGTGCCGGGCGGTGCCGCGTCCGGCATCGGGCGCAAGGGTTCCACCAAGGAAATAGGGCGGGTTGGCGATAACGTGGTCAAAGCTCTCGGCACGCAGTTCGGTCGGCATGTGGCCCAGATCACCCTCGAGGATGCGGGCGGGAATGCGATTCTGCTGCGCATTGCGGCGTGCCAGCGTGGCATAGGCGGGTTGCAGCTCAAGCCCGGTCAGCGCCAGATCCGGCACCCGCGCGCCCAGACACAGCAGCGCCACCCCTGCCCCGCAGCCCAGCTCCAGCACGCTTTGCCCGGGCCGCGCCGGGCAGGCGGCGGCCAGCATCACCGCGTCCGCCCCGGCGCGATAGCCCCGCGCGGGCTGGGCGATGCGCAGCCCTCCGCCCAGAAAGCCGTCCTCGCGCAGCGGGTCAGCCGCAGGGTCAGTCATGTTCAATAAGGTGGTCGCGCAGAATCGCGCGGGCCATGAACAGGTCGCGATCCGCGACCATCAGCCGGCGCGGCAGGATGCCGATTGATCCTTCGAGCACGCTCATATGCTGGTCCAGCGGGAATGAGATGATCCCCTCGGCGGCAAGAATATCCGCCGCGCGGGTGATCAGTAGCGGGTCTGTGGTGCGTAAGAGCTGTTTCATTTCATCAGAAAGTTACGTGGCGGTTGCGCATGTGTCCATGGCATGGCAATGGCTTGCGGCGAAAGGGGATGGCTGATGGGCATGAACGAAAACGTCTCGAAGCCGCTGGATCGGCTTGCCGCAGAGCTCGCCGGGGACATGAGCGACGTCAATGCGCTGATCCGCGAGCGCATGGCCAGCCGCCACGCGCCCCGCATTCCCGAGGTCACCGCGCATCTGGTCGAGGCGGGCGGCAAACGCCTGCGCCCGCTCTTGGTTCTGGCGGCGGCGCGGCTGTGCGGCTACACGGGCGACAAGCATCTGCTGCTGGCGGCGGCGGTCGAGTTCATCCATACCGCCACGCTTCTGCATGACGATGTGGTCGATGAAAGCCAGCAGCGGCGCGGTCGTCCGACGGCGAACCTGCTTTGGGACAACAAGTCCAGCGTGCTGGTCGGCGACTATCTTTTCGCCCGCAGCTTCCAGTTGATGGCCGATACCGGCAGCATGCAGGTCATGCGCATTCTGGCCAATGCCAGCGCCACCATCGCCGAGGGCGAGGTGCTGCAACTGACCGCCGCGCAGGACATCGCCACGACCGAGGACATCTATATCCAGATCGTGCGCGGCAAGACGGCGGCGCTGTTTTCCGCCGCGACCGAGTCGGGCAGTGTCGTGGCCGGCGCCGATGACACGGTGCGGCAGGCGCTGTTCGAATATGGCGATGCGCTGGGGATCGCCTTTCAGATCGTCGATGATCTGCTGGATTACGGCGGCTCGACCGCGACCATTGGCAAGAATATCGGCGACGATTTCCGCGAGCGCAAGCTGACGCTGCCGGTGATCAAGGCGATTGCCGCCGCCGACGCCGATGAGCGCGCATTCTGGGAACGCTGTATCGGTCAGGGCAAGCAGGATGAGGGCGATCTGGACCGGGCGCTGACAATCCTGCGGGCACGCGGCGCGCTGGATGCGGCCCGCACCGACGCCATCGCCTGGGCCGAGCGCGCCAAATCCGCTCTGGCCGCCGCCCCCGCGCATGAGCTGCGCGACGAACTGTCGGATCTGGCGGATTACGTCGTCTCGCGCATTTCCTGAGCGATGCGACAGATGCGAAAAAGCCCGGCCTGCGCCGGGCTTTTTGCGTTTTCGGGGGCGGTTCCTTAGCTGTTATAGGCGTTCTCGCCATGGGTGGTGACGTCAAGGCCCTGACGCTCGTCATTGGCCGGGACGCGCAGCCCGATCACCGCCTTGACGATCATCAGCGCGACAAAGGACACCACGCCCGACCAAATCACCGCCACGATCACGCCCAGCGTCTGGGTCATCACCTGATCGGCAATACTGTAATTCTCAGCCACAGCCCCGGCGGCATAGTCATAGATGCCCGAGCCACCCAGAGACGGCGATGCAAAGACCCCGGTCAGGATGGCGCCGATGATGCCGCCCACACCATGGATGCCAAAGACATCAAGGCTTTCGTCGATGCCCAGCTTGGATTTCAGCTTGATGACGAACCACATGCACAGGAAGCCCGCGATCAGGCCGATGGCGATGGCGCCCATGGGGCCGACAAAGCCGGCCGCCGGGGTGATGCCGACCAGCCCGGCAATGGCCCCCGAAACCCCGCCCAGCAGCGAGGGATGGCCACGAAACACCCATTCGCCAAAGGCCCAGGCCAGCGCGGCGGCGGCGGTGGCAACGACCGTGTTCAGGATTGCCATGGCGGCAATGCCGGTGGCCTCCATGTTCGAGCCGGCGTTGAAGCCGAACCAGCCGATCCACAGCAGGCAGCCGCCGATAAAGGTAAAGGTCAGGTTATGAGGGGCGATCAGCTCGCGCCCATAGCCAAGCCGGGGGCCGACGACGATGGCGGCGACAAGGCCCGCGACGCCTGCATTGATATGGATGACGGTGCCGCCGGCGAAATCCAGATCGCCATGGCCGAACAGATATCCCGACGGCGCGTCAAAGGCGCTGGGGCCGCCCCACCACCAGACCATATGGGCCATGGGCAGGTAGGAAAAGACGAACCAGATCACCACAAAGGCCAGCACGGCCGGGAATTTCATCCGCTCGACCGTGGCGCCGACGATCAGCGCCGAGGCGATGCAGGCAAATGCCATCTGGAAGACGACAAAGACGTATTCCGGCACATAGACATTGGCAGTGAAGGTCTCAGAGAGCGACGCGGTGCCCACGCCGGCCAGAAACGCCTTGGACAGCCCGCCGATGAACGGGGTCAGCGCGGTCGCATCCTCGGCCGAGCCGGCGCCGGTAAAGGCCAGCGAATAGCCAAAGGTCACCCAAAGCAGCGCGATCACGCAAAACAGCGTCAGCACCTGCATCAGCACCGACAGCATGTTCTTGGCCCGGACCAGCCCGCCATAGAACAGTGCCAGACCGGGGATCGACATGGCCATGACCAGAATGGCCGACACCATCATCCATGTGGTGTCGCCCTTGTCCACGATGGGCGCCACGGTTTCAGCGACGACGACAACGGCAGGCGCCGCCTCTTGCGCCAGCGACGGCACCGCCCACCCGATCAGCGGGAGGGCCAGCGCCGGGATCACGGGATTGATCGCGGTTGGTCTTCTCATCTTTCCAGCACCTTCTTTCTGCGTTGCAGCAGTTCCTGTCCCGGCCAGAAAACCCGGCAGCCTTCGCCCGGCACAAGGTTTGCGCAGCGCTTCCCCGGTGCTGCGATGCGACTGCCTGTGTTTCGGGCTACAACGGTGAAATTTGCCCGCATTTTCAGCAGATCACTGATAGGTCATCGCGGTTCTCAAACCCTCGTCTTTCCTGTATGTTCCGCGCAAACAGGCCGGGCGACCCGGTCGGGCAGGATATCAGGCATGAAGAAACCGACCGGCAGGGGCAGCGTTGTCGCCGACAAACGCAATTTCGACCAAGCCCCTCAGAAAAAGCAGAAACAACCCGCCGCGCCGCGCGGAAAGCCGCCGCGCCAGCCGCGTCGCGGCAATTTTCTGACGCGGGGAATCACCGGTCTCGTGTCGCTGACATGGCGCGTGGTCTGGGGCTCGTTCTGGCGGCTGGGGCTGACCGTCACCGCCATCGTTCTGGCCGCGACCTTCTATTTCTATACCACTCTGCCCGAGGCTTCGGCGCTGTTTGACGGCCGCGCGCGCGGCTCGGTCACCATGCAGGACACCGAAGGCCGGGTCTTTGCCTGGCGGGGCGAGACATTCGGCATGGTCAGCGCCGACAAGATCGCGCCGGTCCTGAAAAACGCCGTGGTCGCGACCGAGGACAAGCGGTTTTACGGCCATATGGGCATCAGCCCGCGCGGCATCGCCAGCGCCGTCCGCATCAACATGGCCGAGGGCCGCGGCCCGCTGGAAGGCAATGGCGGCTCGACCATCACCCAGCAGGTCGCGAAACTGCTGTGTCTGGGCGAGACCTTCGACCCCACGCGCTGGAAATCCGAAGCCGATTTCGAGGCCGAATGCCGCAAGTCCTCGATCTGGCGCAAGGTTAAGGAAGTCCCCTATTCGCTGGCCATGGAGGCCAAATATTCGAAAGAGGACATCCTCAACATCTACATGAACCGCTCGTATCTGGGCGCCGGTGCCCGCGGCTTCGAGGCGGCTTCGCAGCGCTATT
>JAGPGI010000420.1 GCA_018056045.1 Paracoccus sp. (in: a-proteobacteria) | reverse complement strand
TCATCACCATCTGGCGCCCTTCCAGCTTGGGCATCGATTCGATCTTGCCGGCATCGCCGACATCGCCGGCCACACGGTTCAGAAGCTCAAGCCCCAGCTGCTGGTGGGCCATCTCGCGGCCGCGGAAGCGCAGGGTCACCTTGACCTTGTCGCCCTCGCCCAGAAACTTCATCACCGAACGCATCTTCACGTCGTAATCATGGGTATCGGTCCCGGGACGGAACTTGATCTCCTTGATTTCAATGATTTTCTGCTTCTTGCGGGCCTCGGCTTCGCGCTTTTGCTGTTCATATTTGAACTTGCCAAGATCCATGATCTTGCAGACCGGCGGCACCGCATTGGGCGAGATTTCGACCAGATCCAGCCCGGCCTCTTGCGCCAACTCCAGCCCGCGGGCGGGTGTCACGACGCCGACATTCTCTCCGTCGGCTCCGATCAGGCGAATTTCGGCGACCCGGATGCGTTCGTTGACGCGGGGGCCGGTGTCACGGGTGGGCGGAGCGTTATGCGGTCTACGGGCTATGGCTGTCATCCTTGCATGGCCGGGGAATTCGTCGGTTAGATAGTCTTGCCCAACCCGAGATTCAACCGGATTCGCAAGGCAATGCGCGGTTCTGCCGCCACTTGCGTCACATGGGCGCCCTGATCGCCGAGCATGCAACCAGACCGGGCGGCGCTGTTGCGGCATGCACTTTCCCCCGGGCCGGCACCATGCCATAAAGACCGCCGAGACCCGTCCGAGACCTGCCGATGCCCTGCCTTTCCGCTGCCCCGCCCGTTTCGCAAAACCTCCGCCCAGATCCATCCGGCTGGGGCCAGACGGCATGAGCAGCGCGACCCGCCCTCTGGGCGAGTTCCTGCAAACGGACCGGCCCCGGCTGGCCAAGGGGCCAATCGCCATTCTCCTGATCGAGGACGACACCGTGGTGCAGCAGACGCTGGCGCACCACCTGCGCGCGGGCTTTCGTCTGATCCTTGCACTGTCGCCCGAGCCGCTGCCCGCCCATGCCCTGCCCGAGGACCGCGACGGGCGCATCGTCAACCTGATCCATCCCTGCCGTGAGCCGGCGGCGCATGTCGAGGCGGTGAATGCCGTGATCCGGGCGGCGCCCCCCGGCACCTGGATCTATTACGGCTATAACGCCGAGTTTCTGTTCTATCCGTTCTCGGAAAGCCGCAGCGTCGGCGAGATGCTGGCCTTTCACGCCGAGGAACGGCGCAGTGCCATGCTGACCTATGTCATCGACCTTTATGCGCCCGACCTGCGGCGCTTTCCCGATGCCGTCAGCCTCGAGGAAGCCATGTTCGACCGTGGCGGCTATTACACGCTGGGCCGGCGCGGGCGTGACGGGATCTACAAGGAACGGCAGTTCGATTTCTATGGCGGCCTGCGCTGGCGGTTCGAGGAACATGTCCCCAAGGACCGCCGCCGCATCGACCGCATCGCGCTGTTCCGCACCAAGCCGGGGCTGGAGCTGTTGCCCGACCACCGCATGAATGACGAGGAATACAACACCTATTCCTGCCCGTGGCACCACAATCTGACCGCCGCCGTGGCCTCATTCCGGGTGGCCAAGGCCCTGCTGCGCAATCCCGGCTCGCGCGGGCATATCCGCAGCTTCACCTGGCGCAATTCGCAGCCCTTCCGCTGGACCTCGCAGCAATTGATGGATTTCGGCCTGATGGAGCCGGGCCAGTGGTTCTAGACCCCGCCCCCTGGCTGGCCCGGCGCGAACCTGGCGCCCGCGCCAAGGATGACCTGCGCAGCGATGGCGATGTGGATTATGCCCGCGTCGTCCATTCGGCACCGTTTCGCCGCCTGCAAGGCAAGACCCAGATCCTGAACCTGGGCGACAGCGATTTCTATCGCACCCGCCTGACCCATTCGCTTGAGGTGGCGCAGATCGCCGGCGGGCTGGTCCTGCAACTGGCCGGGACCTTTCCCGACCATCCCGCGACAGCCGCCCTGCCCGGTCACAGCCAGATCCAGGCCATCGCCTGCGCCCATGACCTTGGCCACCCGCCCTTTGGCCATGGCGGCGAGGTGGCGCTGAATTATTGCATGCGCGATGCCGGTGGGTTCGAGGGCAACGGCCAGACCCTGCGCATCCTGACCGGCCCCAGCAACGCCACGCCCCAGCCGGGCCTGAACCTGACGCGGCGCAGCCTTTTGGGGGTGCTGAAATATCCCGCGCCTTTCTCACGCATGGCCAATCCGGCGATCCGCCCGGCGCTGCATGATGGCTCGGTCCTGAAAACCATTGATGTCACGGCCTCGGCACCGCCGAAATGCTATCTCGACACCGAGGCGGGCGTGGTCGGCTGGATCCTGCAACCGCTGCATCACAATGACCGGATCCGGTTCGCGCAAATTCAAGAAAATCCGAACAAGCCACACAGAACGCTGAACAAATCACTGGATTGCAGCATCATGGACGTGGCCGACGACATCGCTTACGGCGTCCATGACCTTGAAGATGCCATCGGCCTGAAGCTGATCACCGCCGAGGATTTCCGCCGCGCCGTCACACCCGGATCCAGCGCTTCATTCGGGCTTCCCCATGACCAGATCGTCGCGGCGCTTTTCGGTCCCTCGCCTGCCCGCAAGGCGATGATCGGCGCCTTGGTCCATCATTTCATCGCCAGTATCCGCTTTTCCGAATACCCGGAGTTCACGGCCCCGCTGCTGCGCTATCGGGTCGAACTGCCCAAGGGGCCGCGCGCCTTTCTCAAGGCGCTCAAGGACTTCATCTATCAGGCGGTGATCCGCAGTCCCGAGGTTCAGCAGATGGAATTCAAGGGTCAGGCCATGGTCGTCGCCGTTTTCGAGGCGTTGCAATCAAACCCTGATCGGCTGCTGCCTCTGGCCTGGCGGGACCGCTTTTCCGAGACCGGCGGCGATGCCCGCGTGATCTGCGACTATGTCGCCGGGATGACCGATCCCTATCTGCTGAAAACCTATGAGCGGCTGTTTGCGCCGCGCATGGGTTCGGTGTTCGAC
>JAGPGI010000419.1 GCA_018056045.1 Paracoccus sp. (in: a-proteobacteria) | reverse complement strand
GGATTTACGGGCGCCGATTCCGCGCCATGGGGATCAGCCCGATGAGCACGGCGACCGGTCAGGTCATCGCATCAAGCCTGATCATGCTGCCGCTGGTCATGGTGGTTGATCGGCCCTGGACGCTTGCCATGCCCGGCATGTCCGCCATCGCAGCGCTGATCGGCGTGGCCGCGATTTCGACCGCGCTTGCCTATGTGCTTTACTTTCGCATTCTGGCGACGGCGGGGGCGACAAACCTGCTGCTGGTGACCTTCCTGATCCCGGTCAGCGCAATCCTTCTTGGCACGCTGTTTCTTGGCGAGGTTCTGTTGCCCCGCCAGATCGCGGGCATGGCGCTGATCGGCGCCGGGCTGGCGGCCATCGACGGAAGACCATGGCGGACGATCCGAAACGCGCTCTCGCAAAGGAAAGATGCGGCACAATAGGCGCGCATGAGGCGGGACATGGCGCCGCCGTTACTCCCACCACCTGCCTGTCAGGGCCAGACGGCCAAGGGCAAATCGTCGGGAAAACTCGGAGGCGGTGACAGCGACGGGCCTGCCCTCGGTCGCCATCGCCTTCAGCGCCGCGACATGGCCCATGCCACGAAACAGCGCAGGTGCGGCGGCGCGCGGCAACTCGCGGCGGCCGGCACGGGCGCGCTCCAGCGCCGCAAGGCCGCGCCGCGCCAGTTCCGAAATCAGCGCCGGATCGGGCTGCGCCAGCCCCAGCCGTAGCGCATCCAGTTCCGGCAACGCCGCCAGCCATTGGGCCAGCCCGCAGCCAAGCGCCTGATCCTGCGCGACGTCCCGGCGATCGGGCACGCCGACCGCCACCAGCGCATGACGCATCAAGGCACCGGCGGTGGCGCGGATATAGGCCTCGACCTAATCGGCATCGCCAAAGGGTTCGCGCTCGCAATCGCGCTGCCGCGCCTCGGCCAGATCGACCAGGGCGGCCGCATCCCGGCCCCAGGTCGCGACCAGGGATTCCAGCGGCTCATTGCCCGGCTCGGCCCCACGGCCAATGGCCTCAAGCTGGTCGATCCACCAGCGCACGCGCATCATGGCGATCAGCGGCTCATTCGATTGCAGCGGCGCACGTGCCAGATCGTGGCTCAGCGCGTAAAGCGTCCACAGCCTTTCGCGCGCCGGCTGCGGCGCGAGCAGGCTGGCGCCAAAGCGGTCCGGCTCGGTTTCGCGCAGGCTTTCGGCGATCTCGCTCAGGCTCATGCCGGGGCCACCTTGTCGCGGATCAGCTTCCAGCGGATCGCATCGACCAGCGCCTCGAAGCTGGCATCGACGATGTTGGGCGAGACCCCGACCGTGGACCAGCGATGCCCGTGGCCATCGGCGCTGTCGATGATGACGCGGGTTGCAGCCTCGGTGCCGCCGCCGGTGATGCGGACGCGGAAATCGACCAGATGCATGTCGTCGATGGCCGACTGATAGGGCCCCAGATCCTTGGCGAGCGCCCGCCACAAAGCGTTGACCGGACCCTGATCGTGCCCCTCGGCATCGACGCTTTCGCTGACCGACAGCATGCGCTCGCCGCCGATCTCGACGACCACCACCGCCTCGGAAACCGAGATGCGCTTGCCAAGCGCGTTCTTGCGCCGCTCAACGGTGACGCGGTAGCGCTCGACCGAGAAGTAGTCCTGCATCTGGTCCAGTTCAGTGCGGGCCAGCAGTTCGAAACTGGCCTGCGCGCCGTCATAGGCATAGCCTGCATCTTCGCGCGCCTTGACCAGATCAAGGATGCGCGCCAGCGCCGGATCGTCGCGCCCGACATTGATCCCCGCATCAGACAGGCGGGCGCGCAGGTTCGACTGCCCGGCCTGATTGGACATCGGGATGATGCGTTCATTGCCGACCAGCGCGGGGTCCACATGTTCATAGGTCGCCGGGTTCTTCAGGATGGCGCTGGCATGCAGCCCGGCCTTATGCGCAAAGGCCGAGGTCCCGACATAGGGCGCGCTGCGCAAGGGGGCACGGTTCAAGATCTCGTCCAGACGGCGCGAGATACGGGTCAGCCCCGCCAGACCTTCGGTGCTGACCCCGATGGCAAGCGCGCTGCGATAGGGTTCCTTCAGCAGCAGGGTCGGGATCAGGCTGGTCAGGCTTGCATTGCCGCAGCGCTCGCCCAGCCCGTTCAGCGTGCCCTGGATCTGGCGCGCGCCGGCATCGACTGCGGCAAGCGTGCAGGCGACGGCATTGCCGGTATCGTCATGGCAGTGAATGCCCAGCCGGTCGCCCGGAATGCCGCCTGCGATCACCGCGCGGGTGACCTCGGCCACGCGCGCGGGCAGCGTGCCGCCATTGGTGTCGCACAAAACGACCCAGCGCGCGCCGGCATCCAGCGCCGTGCGCAGACAGGCCAGCGCGTAATCCGGGTCCTCGGCATAGCCGTCGAAGAAATGCTCGGCATCAAACAGCGCCTCGCGCCCCGAGGCCGTCAGATGCGCGACCGAGGCGCGGATGCTTTCAAGGTTGTCATCCAGCGGGATGCCAAGCGCCTCGCGGACGTGAAATGGGTGGGTCTTGCCGACCAGACAGACCGCGCTGGTGCCGGCATTCATCACCGCCGCCAGCACATCGTCGTTTTCCGCCGAACGCCCCGACCGCTTGGTCATGCCGAATGCGGTCATGGTGGCGCGGGTTTGGGGTGCGGCCGCAAAGAAATCGCTGTCGGTCGGGTTCGCGCCGGGCCAGCCGCCCTCGATGTAATCGACGCCGAGGGCATCCAGCATCTCGGCGATCTCGGTCTTCTCAGCCGCCGAGAATTGCACGCCCTGCGTCTGCTGGCCGTCGCGCAGCGTGGTGTCGTAAAGGTAAAGGCGATCAGTCACAGCAGCGTTCCCAGTTTCTTGGCGTCGACGCGCGGCCCGGAAACCAGCTCGACCCCGGTCTTGGACATGCGCACCTCGACCCCGGCCTCGGTCAGCGCCGATTTCAGCGCGTCAACGGCCGAGAAATCCTTGGCCGCCATCGCCGCCGCGCGCAGATCGGTCAGCTTCGCGGTCAGGG
>JAGPGI010000418.1 GCA_018056045.1 Paracoccus sp. (in: a-proteobacteria) | reverse complement strand
CAGCAAGGGGCCGCCTGATGGAAAAGACCTGGAACAACAAGGCGTGGTTTCTGGTGCTGCCGGTGCTGGTGGTCGTGGCCTTCTCGGCCGTGATCCCGCTGATGACGGTGGTCAACTACGCTTTCAACGACACGTTCGGCAATAACGAATTCTTCTGGGCCGGCCTCGAATGGTTCGACGAGATGGTCCATTCATCCCGCCTGCACGAGGCATTGGGCCGGCAGGCGCTGTTTTCCGCCATCATTCTGGCCATCGAGGTGCCCCTGGGTATTTTCGTCGCGCTGAACATGCCGAAAAAAGGCTTCTGGTCCAGTGTCGTGCTGGTGCTGATGGCGCTGCCCTTGCTGATCCCCTTCAACGTCGTGGGCACGATCTGGCAGATCTTTGGCCGCGTCGATATCGGTCTTCTGGGCCGCACGCTCAAGGCGCTGGGGATCGATTACAACTATACCAACGACCCCATTGACGCCTGGATCACCGTCGTGGTGATGGATGTCTGGCACTGGACGTCGCTGGTCGCGCTGCTGTGCTATGCCGGTCTGCAATCCATCCCGCAGGCCTATTATCAGGCGGCCAAGATCGATCAGGCCAGCCGCTGGGCCGTCTTCCGCTATATCGAGCTGCCCAAGATGAAGGGCGTCTTGCTGATCGCGGTTCTGCTGCGCTTCATGGACAGCTTCATGATCTATACCGAGCCTTTCGTCGTCACCGGCGGCGGGCCGGGCAATTCGACCACCTTCCTGTCCATCGATCTGGTGAAAATGGCGGTCGGCCAGTTCGACCTTGGCCCGGCAGCCGCCTTCTCGCTGATGTATTTCCTTGTGATCATGCTGGTGTCCTGGGTCTTTTACACTGTGATGACCAACATGGACCGTTCGGCATCCGACATTCCGGAGGAGCTGTGATGCGCATCAAATCTTCTGCGCTGGTGATGGCGCTTTACCTGCTGTTCCTGATGCTGCCGATCTATTGGCTTTTGAACATGAGCCTGAAGACCAATGCCGAGATCACCGGCACCTTCAGCCTGTTCCCGCAGAACCTGACCTTTCAGAACTATCGCACCATCCTGACCGATCCCAGCTGGTATATGGGTTACGTCAACTCGATCATCTATTTGGTGATGAACACGGTCATCTCGATCCTTGTGGCGCTGCCTGCGGCCTATGCGTTCAGCCGCTACAACTTTCTGGGCGACAAGCACCTGTTCTTCTGGCTGCTGACCAACCGCATGGCGCCGCCGGCCGTCTTTGCGCTGCCGTTCTTTCAGCTTTATTCGTCGATTGGCCTCTTTGACACGCATATCGCGGTGGCGCTTGCGCATTGCCTGTTCAACGTGCCGCTGGCGGTCTGGATCCTCGAGGGGTTCATGCGCGGCGTGCCCAAGGAAATCGACGAGACGGCCTATATCGACGGCTATTCCTTCCCGCGGTTCTTCGTGCGCATCTTCATGCCGCTGATCGCCAGCGGTATCGGGGTGGCGGCGTTCTTCTGCTTCATGTTCTCATGGGTGGAACTGCTGCTGTCGCGCACCCTGACCAGCGTCAACGCCAAGCCCATCGCTGCGACCATGACCCGCACGGTCAGCGCATCGGGGATGGACTGGGGTGTGCTGGCTGCGGCGGGGATCCTGACCATCGTGCCGGGTGCCTTGGTCATCTGGTTTGTCCGCAACTATATCGCCAAGGGCTTTGCCCTGGGCCGCGTGTGAGGCCTGCCATGATCGACGCCGCAACCCCCGCCCGCCGCACCAACTGGACCGCGATCAGCGGCACCGCCATCGCCATCCTTGCCGCCGCACTGGCCTTTCTGGTCTGGGCCACGCCCGTCAAGGACGGCGCCAGGAACTGGTTCGCCCCCATGATCCCCGGCGGCTGGATGGCCTGGACGTTCCCGGTCGCGCTGTTCTTCTGGGTGATCGCCAGCCTTCTGGTCACCTTCACCATCCTGGCGATCCGTTTCCCCGAAACCCCGCGCATGGGCATATTGCAGATCGAAACCACGCGTGGCGACCGGCTGTTCATCTCGCTGCTTGGCTCGGCCTTCATCTGTCTGGGCTGGCTGTTCTTTGCAGGCCCGCCGCTGTGGTGGGCGCTTGCGCTATGTCTCGTCTATGCTGCGGCGGTGTTCCGCTGGGTCTAGACCGGCTTCGACAAGGCCCAAGGGCAGCGGTGATTGCCCGGGGCGCATCTGAATGCAACGTCTCATCCCAAGGGAGGAAACCATGAGACCGAATTCCACCAAGACCGCCATGGCGCTTGCGCTGATGGTCATGGGCGCCGCGCCCGCCTGGGCCGACATGGAGGCCGCCAAGAAATTCCTGGATGCCGAGATCGGCGATCTGTCCACGCTGCCCCGCGCCGATCAAGAGGCGGAAATGCAGTGGTTCATCGATGCCGCCGCGCCGCTGGCCGGCATGGAGATCAAGGTGGTGTCCGAAACCATCACCACCCATGAATACGAATCCAAGGTGCTGGCCCCGGCATTCACCGCCATCACCGGCATCAAGGTCACCCATGACCTGATCGGCGAAGGCGACGTGGTCGAAAAGCTGCAGACCCAGATGCAGACCGGCGAGAACATCTATGACGGCTATGTCAACGACTCGGATCTGATCGGCACGCATTGGCGCTATCAGCAGGCGCGCAGCCTGACCAAGTGGATGGCCGAGGAAGGCAAGGATTTCACCAATCCGGGCCTCGACCTGCCGGATTTCATCGGCGCCAAATTCACCACTGCCCCGGATGGCGATCTGTATCAGCTGCCCGACCAGCAATTCGCGAACCTTTACTGGTTCCGCTATGACTGGTTCAACGATCAAAAGACCAAGGACGATTTCAAGGCCAAATACGGCTATGATCTGGGCGTTCCGGTGAACTGGTCGGCCTATGAGGACATCGCCGAATTCTTCACCGGTCGCGACATGTCCTATATCGAGGGCGGCCCCACCAAAGCCTGGGGCAACATGGATTACGGCAAAAAGGACCCCAGCCTTGGCTGGCGTTACAC
>JAGPGI010000417.1 GCA_018056045.1 Paracoccus sp. (in: a-proteobacteria) | reverse complement strand
CCGCAAGGACGAGGCTGGGACGCTTGCGAAACGCTGGGCCGCCAAGGAGGCCTGCTCGAAAGCCCTTGGCACCGGCCTTTCCATGGGCATCTCGTGGCGCGACATGGCCGTCCAGAACCTGCCCTCGGGTCAGCCCACCATGACGCTGACCGGCTGGGCGGCCGAGCGGCTGACGGCGATGACGCCCCCCGGCCACAGCGCCCATATCCATGTCACGCTGACCGACGATCACCCCTGGGCACAGGCCTTTGTCGTCATCGAGGCACTTCCCGACGTCGTGAAAGCCCCCGCGGGCGCTTGACTTTCGGGCAATGCGCGGCTCATGAACGCGCGACTTCCGCATGAGGGGACGGCATACATGGCCAACAGCGACGCCCGCAAGGATGGCGGCATCTGGGAAACGATCAAGACCATCTTCTGGGCGCTGGTGATCGCAGGCGTCTTTCGCACGCTGTTCTTCCAGCCCTTCTGGATTCCCTCGGGCAGCATGAAGGACACGCTGCTGATCGGCGACTTCCTGTTCGTGAACAAGATGGCCTACGGCTACTCGCGCGTCTCCTGCCCGTTCGAGATGTGCCCGATCTCGGGCCGCATCCTCGGCTCGGAACCGCAGCGCGGCGATGTCGTGGTCTTCCGCCACCCGACCCGGGGCGACGATTTCATCAAGCGCGTCATCGGCCTGCCCGGCGACCGCGTGCAGATGAAAGACGGCATCCTGTGGCTGAACGGCCAGGAAGTGCCCCAGACCCCCGCCGGCACCTTCACCGAGGTGAACGCGCCGCAAGGCCCGCAGCAAAGCCTGCCCAAATGCGCCAACGAGCCGGTGATCGAGGGCGGTCCCTGCGAAAAGGCCCGTTATACCGAGGCGCTGCCGGGCGGCCCCAGCCATGATGTGCTGAACATCTTCGACAACGGCCCCGGCGACAACACCGCCGAATTCACCGTGCCCGAGGGGAATTACTTCTTCATGGGCGACAACCGCGACAATTCGGGCGACTCGCGCTGGCCGGCGGCCACGGGCGGCGTCGGCATGGTGCCGGCCGAATACCTGATCGGGCGCGCCGACCGGATCATGTTCTCCTCGGCCGGGAAATCGCTGCTGTATTTCTGGACATGGCGCGGTGACCGCTTCTTCAAGGCGGTCGAGTAAAAGGAGAAATTGCCGCGATGCCCCGCATCGTGGCAAGATCACGGGCATGAAGATTTCCGCCGAACTG
Organism: Paracoccus sp. (in: a-proteobacteria); assembly: GCA_018056045.1. Lineage (GTDB taxonomy): Bacteria > Pseudomonadota > Alphaproteobacteria > Rhodobacterales > Rhodobacteraceae > Paracoccus. Next base: position 1,797 of record JAGPGI010000417.1, on the reverse strand, counting down.
CGCGCCTTCTCGGAACGTCTGGGGTACGAGTTTTCGCGCCCCGAATTGCTGCAGCGCGCCCTGACCCATGGCTCGATCTCGACCACGACGCGGCCCGACAACCAGCGGCTGGAATTCTTGGGCGACCGGGTGCTGGGCCTGACTCTGGCCGAGGCGCTCTTCGCCGCCGACCGCGCTGCCACCGAAGGGCAGTTGGCGCCGCGCTATAACGCGCTGGTCAAGGGCGAGACCTGCGCCGCCATCGCGCGCGGCATCGGGCTGGGCGATGTGCTGAAACTGGGACGTTCCGAAATGCTGTCGGGCGGCCGCCGCAAAGAGGCTCTGCTGGCCGACGCCATGGAGGCCGTTCTGGCCGCCGTCTATCTGGATGCGGGCTTTGAGGCGGCGCGGACAGTGATCCTGCGGCTTTGGGCCGACCGGTTGCAGAATGTCGACGACGACGCCCGCGACGCCAAGACCGCGCTTCAGGAATGGGCACAGGCGCAGGGCATGCAACCGCCGCGCTATGTCCAGATCGCCCGCAACGGCCCCGACCACGCCCCCGAATTCGAAATCGCCGTCCGTCTGGACGATGGCCGCGAGGCCATGGCCCGGGGCACCGGCACCAAACGCAGCATCGAACAGGCGGCGGCGCAAGCCCTGCTTGACCAGATCGAAGGATCGACATGACCGAAACCCGCCCCGAAACCCGAGCGGGCTTTGCTGCCCTGATCGGCGAACCCAATGCCGGCAAATCCACATTGCTGAACCAGATGGTGGGGGCCAAGGTTTCGATCGTCACCCACAAGGTTCAGACGACCCGCGCCCGCATCCGCGGCATCGCCATGCATGGCGACGCGCAGATCGTCTTTGTCGACACGCCCGGCATCTTTCGCCCGCGTCGCCGGCTGGACCGCTCGATGGTCAAGGCGGCATGGGGGGGCGCGGCGGATGCCGATGTCATCTTGCTGCTGATCGAGGCGCATCGCGGGCTGACCGATGGCGCGCAGGCGATCATCGACCAGCTTCGCGAACATGCCGGAAAAACCCCGGTGGCGCTGGTCATCAACAAGATCGACCGCGTCAAGGCCGAGGCGCTGCTGGCGCTGTCCCAGCAGGTCAATGCGGCGTTCGATTTCGCCACCACCTTCATGATCTCGGCCGAAAAGGGCTATGGCTGCGCCGATCTGATGGACTGGCTGGCCGCCGAGATGCCCGTAAGCCCGTGGCTTTACCCCGAGGATCAGGTCGCCGACCTGCCCATGCGCATGATCGCCGCCGAAATCACCCGCGAAAAGCTGACCCTGCGCCTGCACGAAGAAATCCCCTACCAGCTCACGGTGGAAACCGAGAAATGGGAGGAAAAGAAGGACGGCTCGGCCCGCGTCGATCAGATCGTCTATGTCGCCCGCCCCGGCCACAAGGGCATCGTCCTTGGCAAGGGTGGCGAGACGATCAAGGCCGTGGGACAAGCCGCCCGCGCCGAGATGATGGAGTTCATGGGCCGTCCCGTGCATCTGTTCCTGCAGGTCAAGGTCCGCGAGAACTGGCTGGACGAGGCCGAGCGCTATAATGAAATGGGCCTGGATTTCCGCGACGGCGATGCCTGAGGCCCGGCATGGCTGAGGCCCGCCTTGCGGCTGGCGTCTGGGTGGCGGCCTATCTGCGCCGCCTGATGCTGGCGGATATCCCGGCCTATGTCACCCGCCATGGCGACGATACGGCAGGCGCGGTAATGGTCAAATGCGCCACATTGGACGGCCGCGCCAGCCTGTGGACCCGGCAATGGGATCTGGACACCGACCAGCGCCTCTGGAC
>JAGPGI010000074.1 GCA_018056045.1 Paracoccus sp. (in: a-proteobacteria) | reverse complement strand
AGCCGCCCCGAGGCCGCCGTCACCACCGCCGGCACCGCCAGCCCCAGCGCGCAGGGACAGGTGATGATCAGCACCGCCGCCGCGACATTGACCGAATGGCGCAGATCGCCGGTCGTCCAGTACCAGCCCAGAAAGCTGGAAAAGGCCAGCAGATGCACCAGAGGCGAATAGAGCCGCGAGGCGCGCTCGGCCAGCGAGGTGTAATGCCCGCGCGCCGATTCCGCCGCCGCGACCAGCGCCGTCAGCCGCGCCAGCGAGCTGTCCCGCCCCGCCGCTGTCACCCGCAGGATCAGCGGCCCGGTCAGGTTGACCTCGCCCGCCGACAGGATCGCGCCGGGCGCCGCGGGCACCGGAACGCTTTCGCCGGTCAGAAGCGAACGGTCGATCTCGGACGTGCCCTGCGCGATCTCGCCGTCCGCAGGGATGCGCGCGCCGGGCAGGATGCGGATCAGATCGCCCGGGACCAGTTCCGCGACCGGCACCGGCTCATCGCCCTCCGGCATCACGCGAAAGGCGCGGGGCACCTCAAGCGCGGTCAGTTCCTCGGCTGCGGAGCGGGCGACGGCGCGGGTGCGGTAATCCAGATAGCGCCCGATCAGCAGGAAGAAACACAGCATCACCGCCGCGTCGAAATAGGCGTGATGGCCGGAATGGATGGTCTCATAGACCGAAATCGCGCTGGCTAGGATCAGCGCCAGCGAGATCGGCACATCCATGCCCAGCCGGCCCGCCTTCAACGCCCGCCAGGCGCTGGAAAAGAAGGGCTGGCCGGCAAAGACCACGGTCGGCAGCGCGATGGCGCCGGAAATCCAGTGGAACATGTCGCGCGTCGCCGCATCGGCCCCCGACCAGACCGCGACAGACAGGATCATGATGTTCATCATTGCGAACCCGGCGACGCCGATGCGCATCAGGATGTCGCGCCCGATCCGGTCGGCGCGGCTGGCGCTCAGCGCGGCGGGGTCAAGCTCATGCGCCTCATAGCCGGTGTGCTCGACCACGGGGATCAGGTCCTCGGCGCTCAGGCCGGGTGCGTCCACGGTGACGCGGCGCAGCGTCAGGTTCACGCGGGCGGTCTTGACGCCGGGATGGGCATGCAGCGCGCGCTCCACATCCGAAATGCAGGTCGCGCAATAGATGGTCGGCAGCGACAGGATGATGTCCTCATGCACACCGGCCCCCGCCGCCACGCGCTGCGCAAGCGGCGCGGCATCGCAGGCCGGACAGGCCGAAAGCCGGGCATCATGGTCATGCAGCGCCGCGTCGGACATCTTATTTCACCCGGTTTCCATTATAGTGGTCGATACGCTGGCGAAACACGGTGCCGTCGGGCGCGGTCGCGGTCAGATGGATGTTCCAGACCCCGGGCGCCAGTTCCAAAGGCGCGCGGTAGGTGCCGCCGGAATAGCTGAATTCCGGGGTCTGATCCTCGCGCATATGGGTTGGGCGGCCGATGGTCACCTGCAGGTCCTTGACCGGCGCGGGATAGCCGGTCTCGTCGCGGATGGTCAGCACCATCTCGCGCCCGTCATAATCGGGGGTGACGGTCCAGTGCAGCGCACTCTGGGCCGCGCGGTCGCGGTCGAAACTTTGCGAGGCGACATAGCTGCTTTTCACCTCGAGCCCCGGAAAGGTGCCGACCGCCAGGAAGGCCATGACCAGATTGACCGCAATGATGGTGCCAAAACCCGCCACTGTGATCAGCAGCACATGCCGGCCGGTCAGTTCGCGCGCCATCATTCCCCCTTTCCGTGAAAGACTGTGCCAATATGGGTCCTGACGCCGCCGGTTGCATCCTCGACCCACAGCGTCAGTTCGGCCTGCCCGCCCGTCGCCAGAGGCGAATCCTTGGCGGCGGTCAGGTAGAGACGCTGGGTAAACGTGCTGTCGGCCGCGACCGAGGCGCGGTTGCCGGTCTGGCCTTCAAGCGCCAGCACGACGCCCGGCACCGCATTGCCGTCATTATCCGCGACCGAGATCACGAATTCATGCGCGCCGCCCTGCTTATTGCGCAGCCGCAGCGCATAGGTGTTGCGGATCGCGCCATCGGACATGGTGACGAAAAGCGGGTTCCGGACCGGGGTCACGTTCAGATCGAAAGGCGAGCGCAGGAACAGCGCCACCACCAGCGCCACGCCGATCCCCGCCCAGAGCGTGAAGTAAAGGATCGTGCGCGGGCGCAGGATATGTTTCATCAGCGGCTTCGGGGCGGCGCCGGCGCGTTCGGCGGTCTCGTCCTTCAGCGCCATATAGTCGATCAGCCCGCGCGGCTTGCCGATCTTGTCCATGATCTCGTCGCAGGCATCTATGCACAGCGCGCAGGTGATGCATTCCATCTGCTGGCCGTCGCGGATGTCGATGCCCATGGGGCAGACGTTCACGCAGGCCATGCAGTCGATGCAGTCGCCCTTGGCCCCGCCATCGGATTTCGTCGCCTCGCCCTTGTGGATCTTGCCACGCGGCTCTCCGCGCCATTCGCGATAGGCGACGGTCAGCGTGTCCTCGTCCATCATCGCGGCCTGAATACGCGGCCACGGGCAGGCATAGATGCAGATCTGCTCGCGGGCGAAGCCGCCAAAGACGAAGGTCGTCGCGGTCAGGATCGCCATGGTGATATAGGCGACCGGATGCGCCTGCCCGGTCACCAGATCGCGCAGAAGCGTCGGCGCATCGGTGAAGTAAAAAATCCACGCGCCCCCCGTCGCCACCGCGATCAGCAGCCAGATCACCCATTTCGTCAGCCTCAGCCGTAGCTTGTGGCCGTTCCATGGCGCGTTCCACAGCCGGACGCGGGCATTGCGGTCGCCCTCGACCCAGCGTTCGGTCAGGATGAAAAGATCGGTCCAGACCGTCTGCGGACAGGCATAGCCGCACCAGACCCGCCCCAAGGCCGAGGTGAAGAGAAAAAGCCCCAAGCCCGCCATGACCAGAAGGCCCGCGACGAAATAGAATTCATGCGGCCATATCTCGATCCAGAAAAAGAAAAAGCGCCGGTTCGCCAGATCGACCAGCACCGCCTGATCGGGCAGGTTCGGGCCGCGATCCCAGCGGATCCAGGGGGTGACGTAATAGATCCCCAGCGTCACCGCCATGATGATCCATTTCAGGTTCCGGTACCAGCCATAGACCCGGCGGGGAAAAATCGGTTCGCGGGCCGCGTAGAGTTGTGGCGGGTCGATGTCGGGTTGCGACATGATTGGCTCCTGTTGCGCGTTTCCGCAGACTATTTACATGGACAGGCGGCGCTATGATCTGCGTCAAATCAGAGGCCCTGCCTATAAGGCCGCCCCCCATGACATAACATTGGCCGGATTGTCGCATGCCGACAAGCCATTTGGCGGGCTTGCTAAAGCCGGGCCCGATCGCGCATCAATTGGAACACCGGCCTCTCCTGGAAACGCGCGAACAGGACGGAGAGGCCGGTGCCTTCCGCATCCGGTTGCCCGGATGCGAAACGGGTCAGTCTGGCGGCTTATTCGCCGCCGCCAAGACTGTGAACATAGGCCGCGACAGCGCGGATATCGGCCTCGGAGAGACGTCCGGTCCAGGCCGGCATCACCCCGAAGGGACCGTCATGCACGATGCGGGTGATCGTGGCCGGGTCCGAGCCGTAAAGCCAGACGGCGTCGGTCAGGTTCGGCGCCCCCTGCGCGCGATCGCCGGTGCCGTCCTCGGCATGGCAGGACACGCAGTTGTCGGCATAGACCGTGGCGCCTTCGGCCGCGGCGGCGGCGTCATGCGGCTGGTCGGAAAGCGACAGGACATAGTTCACGACCTGCCCGATCTGGGCATTGTCGAGCATGTCGTCGGTGCCGAAACGCGGCATTTCCGAATAGCGCGTATCGCCATCCTTGGGGTCGCGAATGCCGTGCTGGACGGTGGTGTAGACATCGTCCAGCGTGCCGCCCCACAGCCAGTCATTGTCCAGAAGCGAAGGATAGCCCGTGGCCCCCCCCGCGCCCGAACCGTGGCACTGCGCGCACCAGGTGCGGAAGATCGCCGAGCCGGCATTGGCAGAGTAATTCGCCAGTTCCGGGTCAGCCGCGATGCCGTCCAGCGGGGTTTCGACCAGCTTTGCCTGGATCGGGGCATTCGCCTCGTTGAAACGCTGGATCTCGGCGGCGACATTGCTGCGCATGGTCTCGCCCAGAACGCCCTGGGTCGCGCCATGGATCAGCGGGATCGCCGGATAGGCGATCAGATAGCCCACGCCCCAGACGATGGTGGCGTAAAAGCTCCACAGCCACCAGCGCGGCAGCGGGTTGTCGTATTCCTCGATCCCGTCCCAGCTATGGCCGGTCGAGGGCACTTCGACCACCTTGCGCACGCCCTTGCGGTCGCGCACCACGCGGGTCATGCCAGAGGGCTTGTGCAGGGGCTGGCCATCCGGCCCTTCGGGCGGATTGGCCGCGATCTGCGCCTCATGGGCCTTATCCGCGGCCTGGCGTTCCAACCCGATCCGGTTGTCCGGGTTTTTGGGGCTGGTGTGCTCGTCGTCGGTATCGGCCATCACTCGACCTCCTTGTCACCCGCGGGCAGCGGGCCTTTCTCGTTACGGAAGATACTTTCCGCAGCATCACGGTGCAGCACCCCCGCGCCCGGCCTGAAGACGAACAGGCAGGCGCCAAGGAAGAACAGCACCAGCGTCAGCAGGATCCAGCTGTCGGCCAGTTCGCGCAGGAAGGAATACATATCCATGGCGGGCCTCAGCGGTTCGGGTCAGGCTGGAAGGTCGAGAAATCGACCATCGTGCCCAACACCTGCAGATAGGCGATCAGCGCATCCATTTCCGAGACGCCGGGGCGGCGGTCGAAATTGCGTTGCTGGGCCCCCGGATAGCGTTCCTCCAGCCCCGAGGCATCGGCATCGGGGTCGGCCTGGGCGCGGAAATCCTCGATGGCGGCGGTGATCCGCACCTCGTCATAGGGCACGCCCACCAGCGCGTCGGTCGAAAGTCGCTCGCCCATGTTCGAGGGGTCGATCTGGCGGTTCAGCAGAAAGCCATAGCTGGGCATGATCGATTCCGGCACCACCGCCTGCGGGTTCACCAGGTGGTCGATATGCCATTCGTCCGAATAGCGCCCGCCGACCCGCGCGAGATCCGGCCCGGTCCGCTTGGAGCCCCATTGGAACGGGTGGTCATACATCGACTCGGCCGCGAGGCTGTAATGGCCATAGCGTTCGACCTCGTCCCGCATCGGGCGGATCATCTGGCTGTGGCAGGTATAGCAGCCCTCGCGGATATAGATGTCGCGGCCCTTCAGTTCGAGCGGCGTATAGGGACGCATCCCCTCGACCTTCTCGATGGTGTTCTGAAGATAGAACAGGGGCGCGATCTCGACGATGCCGCCGATGGTGACGACGAGGAAAGAGAAGACCAGCAGCAATGTGGCGTTCTTCTCAAGGACCTTGTGCTTTTCAAGAATTGCCATGATCCGTCCTCACTCTGCCGGAACCGCGATGGCGGTCGTCTGCGTCTTGGGCTGGCGTGCGACCGTGGCCCAGAGGTTATAGCACATGATCAGCCCGCCGGTCAGGTAAAGCACGCCGCCAAGGGCCCGCACCACGTTCATCGGGAATTTCGCGGCCACGGCATCGGCAAAGGCGTTCACGAGGAAGCCCTGCGCATCGACTTCGCGCCACATCAGCCCTTCCATGATGCCCGAGACCCACATCGAGGCCGCGTAAAGCACCAGACCGATGGTCGCGAGCCAGAAATGCCAGCTGACCAGCGCCGAGGAATAGAGCCGCTCACGGCCCCACAGACGCGGCGTCAGATAGTAGAGCGCGCCAAAGGTGATCATGCCGTTCCAGCCAAGGGCGCCGGAGTGAACGTGGCCGATGGTCCAGTCGGTGTAATGCGACAGGCTGTTGACGGCCTTGATCGACATCATCGGACCTTCGAAGGTTGCCATGCCGTAGAAGCCGACGGCCACCACCATCATGCGGATGATCGGATCGGTGCGCAGCTTGTCCCATGCGCCCGAGAGCGTCATCAGACCGTTGATCATGCCACCCCACGAGGGCATCCACAGGATGATCGAGAAGACCATGCCCAGCGTCGCGGCCCATTCCGGCAGCGCGGTATAGTGCAGGTGGTGCGGGCCGGCCCAGATATAGAGGAAGATCAGCGCCCAGAAGTGGATGATCGACAGCTTGTAGCTATAGACGGGACGCTCGGCCTGTTTGGGGATGAAGTAATACATCATGCCCAGGAAACCGGCGGTCAGGAAGAAGCCCACCGCATTGTGGCCATACCACCATTGCGTCATCGCATCCTGCACGCCCGAGAACAGCGCCACCGATTTCGAGCCGAACAGGCTGACCGGAACCGACAGGTTGTTGACGATATGCAGCATCGCGATGGTCACGATGAAGGACAGGTAGAACCAGTTGGCAACGTAGATATGGGGTTCCTTGCGCCGCAGGATCGTGCCCAGGAAGACGGCCAGATAGACCACCCAGACGATGGTCAGCCACCAGTCCACATACCATTCCGGCTCGGCATATTCCTTGGACTGCGTGGCGCCCAGGATATAGCCGGTCGCGGCCAGCACGATGAACAGCTGATAGCCCCAGAACACGAACCATGCGGCGTTTCCGCCCCAGAGCCGTGCCGCCGAGGTGCGCTGCACCACATAAAACGAGGTCGCGATCAGCGCGTTGCCACCAAAGGCAAAGATCACCGCGCTGGTATGCAGCGGGCGCAGCTTGCCGAAATTGGTATAGCCATGCATCAGCTCGCTGAGATTCAGCGCCGGAAAGGCCAACTGAAAAGCAATGACCACGCCGACCAGAAAGCCGACCACGCCCCAAAGCGCGGTGGCGATGACCCCCGCACGGACGACACCGTCCATGTATTGCAGTTCGGGGTGCGGATCCAGCGAGGGCTGTTCATTGCCCATCTGGCGCAGGACCCGGATGAACATGACAGCCGCCGCCAGCATGACGATCAGCGCGTTCACAAGATAGGCGGGGTCATCGGGTCGCGCATAATTGGCCGCGATCGCGGCCAGAACCGCAATCGTGCCAAGCGCGATCAGCTTGATGGTGTCCAACATTTAATACTGTCCTTCATCCTGTGCCTCAGCGTCCGAATCGCACAGGCGATCCGGGCCGCGACGGGCTTCGGTAGGTTCTTCTATAGTCACACGGTTTCGTGAAACTTTGATCTGGGTCAATCGGCCAATGACATACAGATGTAAAATGCGTTCAACTGGGGGCAGAATGTCGCAGCGAGCCGACGTCAGCCGACAGCCTCCGGTTGCTGGCGCAAGGTGCGCAAACCACAAAGGAGAGGCCCATGGGCTACAAAACCATCCTGACCGTGCTGACTGATTACGAACGCCAGCAGCAGCAGCTTGATTCGGCAATCGCCATGACGCGGCGCGAGGACGGCCATCTCGACGTGTTCTGCATGGGCGTGGATCACACCCAGAGCGGATATTATTATGCCGGCGCATCTGCCTATGTATTTCAGGAATCCATCGACAAGGCCATGGCCGCCGCCGGCGAGCTTGAGGAAAAGGTGCGCGAGCGCCTGCATGCCGAGGATATCCGCTGGTCGGTCGATTCGGCCGTGGCGCAGGTGGGCGGGCTCTCGACGCTGGTCGGCATGCGTGCGCGCTATTCCGACCTCGTGGTCCTGAACCGCCCCTATGGCGAGCGCGCCACCCCCGATGCCGAGGCCGCGACCGAGGCGGCGCTGTTCGAGGGCTCAGCCCCGATCCTGATCGTGCCCGGCGAGCTCAAGGAGCCCTTCGGCAAGAAGATCCTGATCGCCTGGAACCAGTCGAACGAGGCCATGGCCTCGGTCCGCCGGGCGCTGCCACTGCTGCAGGCCGCCGACAGTGTCGAGATCACCGTGATCGACCCCTCGCCCAACGGGCCGGAGCGCTCGGATCCCGGCGGTGCGCTTGGCCAGATGCTGACCCGCCACGGCGTCAAGGCCGAGATCTCGGTTCTGGCCCGTACCCAGCCGCTGATCAGCGACATCCTGAACCGCCGCGCGACCGAAATCGGCGCCGACATGCTGGTGATGGGGGCTTACGGGCATTCGCGCTTCCGCCAGGCGATTCTGGGCGGCGCCACGCGCAACATGCTGGAAAAGGCGCAGGTCCCGGTGCTGATGGCGCGCTGACCTGCAAAGAAACCTCATGGCGCCCCTTTGCGGGGGCGCCAAGCGCGGGTCAGCTCAGCGGGCCGCCATCCGAATCGTCGCCGCTTTCGGCGACAAGCGCTTCGAACATGGGCACGATGACCCTGCGCTTGCCATCCAGCTCGATCACCCCCGCACGCTTGAGCGTGCTCATCTGCCGGCTGACGGTTTCCAGCGTCAGGCCCAGATAATCGGCCATCGCCTCGCGCGTCAGCGGCAGGTTGACGATGATCCGCCCTTCGGGGCGACGGCGCAGCAGCGCGGCCTCGCGCCGGGCGAGGATGACCAGCAGTGAGGCGATCTTCTCACGCGCCGATTTGCGCCCCAGCAGCAAGAGCCAGTCACGCGCCGCGTCCAGCTCGTCCAGCGTCATTTCCAGCAGCCGGCCGGCGACGCGCGGCCGCTCTCGCAAAAGCTTTTCAAAGGGTTTGCGGCGAAAACAGCACAAAAGCAGATCGCTGGTCGCGGTTACCGTATAGGCCGCGGCATCGCGCCCCGGACGGCCCAGAAAATCGCTGGGCAGCAGCAGGCCAACCATCTGCGTGCGCCCGTCCTCAAGCTGCTGGGTCAGCCCGGCCATGCCCGAGACCACCGAGGCCACGAAATCCATCCGGTCGCCGGCCCAGACAATATGCTGTCCGGCCTCATAGCGGCGGTAGAATTTCATGTCCTCCAGCTCGTCCAGCTCTTCGCTTTCACAATGCGCACAGACCGCCCGATAACGGATCGGGCAGTGCTCGCAAGGTGCCTGCGTCGCGATGATGGCGGCGTCGGTAGTCATCTTGATTTGGGTCAATGTCCTGTCGCGTTTTCGGCCCTTAGAATACGCCTATGGAACAGCAATCGCAACTTGAGCGCTTGGGACTATTTGACGCGCGCGTGCCGCGCTATACCAGCTATCCCACGGCCCCGCATTTCACCCCCGCCATCGGCGAGGCGAATTTCCGCGACTGGATCGCCGCGATTCCCGCCGGCGCAGCGATCTCGCTTTACATGCATGTGCCGTTCTGCCGCAGGCTGTGCTGGTTCTGCGCCTGCCGCACGCAGGGCACGCAATCGGACGACCCGGTGCGCGCCTATGCCGAGGTGCTGCTGAGCGAACTTGAGATGCTGCGCCGGGAACTCGCGCCCGGGGTGCGGCTCTCGCGCCTGCATTGGGGCGGCGGCACCCCCACGCTCATGCCGGCCGAGATGATGCGCCGCGTCGCCCGCGCCGTCCTTGACGCCTTTCCCCTGGCCGAAGGCGCCGAGTTCTCGGTCGAGATCGACCCCAATGAAATCGACGACGCCCGCATGGATGCGCTGGCCGAATCCGGCCTGACCCGCGCCTCGATCGGGGTGCAGGATTTCGACCCCGAGATTCAAAAGATCATCGGCCGCGAACAAAGCTTCGAGGTGACGAAACGCGCCGTGGACATGATCCGCGACCGCGGCATTGCCAGCCTGAATGCCGATATCCTTTACGGCCTGCCGCATCAGGACCCGCGCCGCATCTCGGAATCGGTGCAGAAACTGCTGGCGCTGTCGCCCGACCGGGTGGCGCTTTACGGCTATGCGCATGTGCCGTGGATGGCCAAGCGGCAGGTGATGATCCCCTCCGAGGCCCTGCCCGACCCGCATGGCCGGCTGCGTCTCTTCGAGGTCGCGCGCGAGCTTTTCCTGGCCGACGGCTATGACGA
>JAGPGI010000416.1 GCA_018056045.1 Paracoccus sp. (in: a-proteobacteria) | reverse complement strand
AAGGTGACCGATGGCGGTGCCTCGGTTCCGGTGCGCTTTACCGGCGTGCTGCCGGATCTTTTTGCCGAGGGGCAGGGCATGATCGGCACCGGCGCCATGGAGGGCGACACATTTGTCGCCAGCGAGATACTGGCCAAGCATGACGAGAATTACATGCCGCGCGAGGTCATCGACTCGTTGAAGGAACAAGGGGTCTATGAGGATCCGAACTCCTGAGCCGGACTTCGCCGCCGCGACATGGATATTTGGATGAAATATTTGGATGAAGAAGAAAGGGCCTGCCGTGCAACGCACGATGGGTCAACGCGCGCAACGCGCGATGGGTTAACGAAAGGTTAACCGGATCGGTCCAGCCTTTATCCCATTCACAGTGGGGGCTGGGATGAAGACGGTAGAGCAGATCGCGACCGAGATCGTCGCGCGTGAGGGGGGCTACGTCAACGACCCCGACGATCCGGGCGGGGCTACGAATTTCGGCGTCACGCTGGCCACTCTGCAGCGGCTGGGCATCGACAAGACCGGTGACGGGCGGGTCGATATCCGCGATGTCAGGGGGCTGACCCGCGCCGATGCCGAGCGCATTTTTGTCGAACATTATTTCCGCAAGCCGCGTCTGGCGGAACTGCCTGCCTCGGTTCAGGCGTCGGTTTTCGACATGTATGTCAATGCCGGCAGCAATGCGGTGAAGATCTTGCAAAAACTTGTCACGCGCATGGGCTTTCCGGCGGTTGCGGATGGCGTGCTGGGCGCGCGCACGATCCTGGCCGCCCGTCAGGCGGATGCGGCGGCGCCGGGCTATTTCGGCGATGCCTACGGGATTGCGCGGCGCAACTATTACTATGCGCTGGCCGATGGCCGGCCCGCCAGCCGCAAATTCGCCCGCAGCCAGTCGGGGGCCAAGGGCGGCTGGATCACCCGGGCCGAGGAGTTCATCTCGGCCAAGTATCATCTGACTTTGGCGGAACATCAGGCGAGGGTGGCGAAATGGGGGTAATGGATCGTTTTCTGGGTGCCGGGGCCGCGGTCACCAGCGTCGCCAATGCCGCGACCGGCGTGGCCGAGGTGTTTCGCGAAAACACCACCCGCCGGATGGAGCTGGACGAAGAGGCCTATGCCCGCGCCATGGCCCAGCTTTCGGCGGAATTCGCGGCCAGCCCGCGCGGCTGGTTCGACGCGCTGGTGAACGGGCTGAACCGCCTGCCGCGTCCGGTGCTGACGCTGGGGACGGTGGGCCTTTTCGTCTATGCCATGGTCGAGCCCGAGGGGTTTGGCCTGCGGATGGAGAACCTGAACCTTGTCCCCGAGCCGCTCTGGTGGCTTTTGGGCGCGATCATCAGCTTTTATTTCGGCGCGCGCGAGGCGCATTATTTTCGCAGCCGCCCCATCATTCCGGCGGCGCCGAAGAAGGCCCGGACGGCTGTCGAGGCAGCGGCGGGAATGGCGGGCGAGGCGGCCGTCGCCGCACCTTTGACGCAAGCCGCGCCCGAGGGCGACAGTTTTGCCGACAATGCCGCCTTGCGCGACTGGGCGGCGGCACAAGCGGCGGGCTAGGGCGGCCGGATAGCGATGCTGTGACAATATGGCGGGCGCGGGGGGCTGGTTCGCACCCCGCGCTGGCGTTATTCTGCGGGCAGCCACCCTGGGAGGAAGCCCATGAACGCCGAAATCGGCCATTTTGCCCTGATCCTCGCCTTTGCGGTGGCGATCTTTCAGATGGTCGTGCCCATGATCGGGGCCCAGAAGGGCTGGAGCGGCTGGATCGATTCCGCCCGTCCGGCGGCGCTTGCGCAATTCGGATTGATCGCGATTTCCTTCGTCGCGCTGACCATGGCTTTTGTCAGCTCGGATTTCTCGGTCCGTCTGGTCTATGAGAATTCCCATACCGCCAAGCCCTTGATCTACAAGATCTCGGGCGTCTGGGGCAACCATGAGGGCTCGATGCTGCTCTGGGTGCTGATCCTTGCGCTGTTCGGGGCGGCGGCGGCGGTCTTTGACGCGAACCTGCCGCCCAGCCTGCGGGCGCGGGTGCTGGGGGTGCAGGCCTCGGTCGGGGCGGCGTTTCTGGGATTCATCCTGTTCACCTCGAACCCGTTTCTGCGGCTGGACAATCCGCCCTTTGACGGGCGCGACCTGAACCCGCTGCTGCAGGACCCCGGTTTGGCTTTTCATCCGCCATTCCTGTATCTGGGCTATGTCGGGCTTTCGATGGCCTTCAGCTTTGCCGTCGCCGCCCTGATCGAGGGCCGCGTGGACGCGGCATGGGCGCGCTGGGTCAGGCCCTGGACGCTGGCGGCCTGGGTCTTCCTGACCATCGGCATCGCGCTGGGGTCGTGGTGGGCCTATTACGAACTGGGCTGGGGCGGCTTCTGGTTCTGGGACCCGGTGGAAAATGCCAGCTTCATGCCCTGGCTGGTCGCTGCCGCCCTGCTGCATTCCGCCATCGTCGTCGAAAAGCGCGAGGTGCTGAAAAGCTGGACGATCCTGCTGGCGATCATGGCCTTTGGTTTCTCGCTGATCGGCACCTTCATTGTGCGTTCGGGGATCATCACCTCGGTCCACAGCTTTGCCAATGACCCCGAGCGGGGCGTCTTCATTCTGGCCATTCTGGCGTTCTTTGTCGGTGGCGCGCTGCTGCTTTTCACCTTCCGTGCGGGTTCGATGCAGGCCAAGGGCGTCTTTGCCCCGGTCTCGCGCGAAGGCGCGTTGGTTCTGAACAATATCCTCTTGGCGGTTGCGGCCTTTGTCGTCTTCATCGGCACGGTCTGGCCGCTGATCGCGGAACTCGCATGGGACCGCAAGTTGTCGGTCGGCACGCCGTTCTTTGAAAAGGCCTTCACGCCCTTCATGGTGGCACTGGCGATCGTCCTGCCCTTGGGGGCGATCCTGCCTTGGAAACGCGGCAAGCTGATGCGCGCATTGAGGCCGCTGCGCGGCGCGCTGGCCTTTGCCGGCGCGGTCATGGTGCTGGTCTTTGCGGTCTCGACCGGGCGGTCGGGGCTGGCGGTGATCGGCGCCGGGCTGGGC
>JAGPGI010000415.1 GCA_018056045.1 Paracoccus sp. (in: a-proteobacteria) | reverse complement strand
TCGAGATCGCCGATCAGGAAGGCGGTGTTGAACTGCGCCAGATTGCCAAAGCCGCGATCATGCATCGAGGCCGCCTCGGCCCCGGCAGCGGCAGCCGCGGCGGCCCGGCGGCGCGCGGTCGCGGCCTGGCCCCGCACGGCGGCGGTCAGGGCGGAATAGAACCCGCAAAACACCCCCAGATCCTTGAGAAACAGCCGGTGCAACTGGCCGTACCGGGCAACGTCATAGCGGGCATGCACCTTGGCAAAGGCCTGCTCGGCGCGCTCGGTCATGCCCATATGCCAGGAGATCAGCCCCTGCATGGCGCTGCCCGCCAGATCAGCGATGTCCCCTCCCTCCGCATCGACATTGTCGCGGATGATGTCCACGATCACCCCGGCCCGGCCATAGCGGGCGGTCGCCCAATGGTGCAGCGCCTCGTTATAGAGGATCGAAAGCCGCTCGGCGCCGCGGTTTTCCTCGGCCAGCAGACGAAAGGCGCGGGACTGGATCTCGCCAAAGGCGCGCGAACCCGGCCCGCCGGTGATCATGTGCGTGGGGCCAAGCAGGGCGCAGATCTCGCGCTCGCGCTCGCGGCGCAACCCGTCATCGGCCAGCTCGGGCAGCAGGCTCTCGGCCTTGCGCAGATGCGCCTGCGCCTCGACCAGCGCGCCATGCATGAGCTGCTGACCCGCTGCGCGCAGATATTCGGGAATGGCCATTTCCGGCCGGCGCGCGCGGGCATAGTGCTGGGCGATGACCTGCGGCTCGGCCTGGGTTTCGCCAGAGCCGTAAAGCTTGGCCAGCATGAGGTTGAAGGAGCGGATCTCGGGCGGGGCGCTGATATGGATGATGGTCTCCTGCAGCAGCGCATGCGAGAAACAGCCCTGCGGCGCGTCCGGAACCTCGTCGATTTCCACCATGTCGGTTTCGCGCAATTGCTGCACGAATGCCGGCCAGTCCTCCAGCGACATCCCCAGCGCGCGGGCCACCACCAGCGGCGCAAAATACTGGCCCTGCACCGCCGCCATGCGCAGGAACTGGCGGCACGGCTCGGACAGGCGGTCGAAGCGGGTCTGCAGGATCGTCGCCAGCGTCAGCGGCAGCGATGGCGAAAAGTCCTCGCCGTCATTGGCGATGGCCTGCGCGGTCAGCTCTTCGAGAAACAGCGGGAAACCCGCCGACATCGAGGCGATGGCGTCGATCGACTGCGGGTCCAGCCGGTCCTTGCCCGCGATGCCGGCGATGATGCTGCGGCATTCGTCGCGGTTGACCGGCGCGACCCGGAAGGCGGTCAGGTTTGCCTGCCCCAGCCCGGTCTCGGCCTCGCGCGATGTGAGCAGGATCAGCACCGGCTCGTTCTCGATCCGTTGGAGCAGGACCTGCACCAGATCCCTGAGGCTGGGGTCGGCCCAGTGCCAGTCCTCGATGGCGACCACCAGCCCGCTGCGGCTGTGGGCCATGGCGACGATCTGATCGACCAGCGTATGGATCGCCTCCTTGCGGCGCGATGCGGCGCTGCTTTCGGTGCTGCCATCCTGACGCGGCGCCGAGCGGAACAGGGAATCGAGAACGTTGTCGCGGGCCTCGGCCTCGAGGTTCCAATGCGCCCCGAGAAGATCCGAGATGGCGGCGCGGCGCTGCGGCTCGGGCGCGGCGCCGGGCACGGCGGCAACCCATTCAAGATAGCTGCGGATCGGAAAGAACGGCGTCGTCTTCTGGTCGGCCACGCATTGCCACGAGATGATGTTGCCGGTGCCGAAGCCATGGACCAGCTCGCGCACCAGCCGCGATTTCCCGACCCCCGCCCCGCCATGGAACAGGCAGCCCTGTCCGCGACCGGCCAGGACCGAACGCCAGATCGGCGCCACCGCGTCGATGATCTCGTCGCGCCCGACAATCGGCCATTTGTCCTTGCGGCCAAAGGTCGGGGGCAGCCGGATCTCGCCGCGCGCGGCGGCGATGAATACCGGCTCGCGCCGCGAAAAGCCGTGGATCGGGAAATGCCCGGCAAGGCGGCAGGAAATGCCGCCCCGGATCAGCGCATGCGTGCGCGAGCACAACAGCACCTGATCATCCTCGGCCAGATCCTGCAGGCGCGAGGCAAGGTTGATCGCCGGCCCGGTCGCCGGCACCGTCGCCGACAGGTCGCCCGAGCTGAAATAGATCACCCCGCTGGCAACGCCGCAACGCGCCCGCATGGTCTTGCCAACCGGCACCTGATCCCATGCCGCCAACAGGTCAAGCGCGGCGCTGACCGCCCGGCTGGCATCATCCTCGGAGCCGCGGTCATCGCCGAAAAAGCACATCGCCCCGTCGCCCAGATACTGGATGACATGGCCGCCGCGCTTTTCGACATTCTGCCGCACGATCGAGACAAAGCTCTGCACCGCCGCCAGATGGGTCTCGGCATCGGTGGTGTTGAGATGCGCGCTCGATCCGCTCAGATCGACGAACAGGATGGTGACGACGCGGGTCTGCGTCGGCCAGCGACGGATTTCAGTGGACATCGAAATCGGGCACCACAAGAAGTTCGTTGCCGGAGGCCGACGAGAACGAGCTGAGCGAGAACATTAGCGCCATGTCGTAATCCAGCGCCGTCACCCCGCGATTGGGGGTCAGCGGGCGATTGCCGGGATCGTTCTGGAACCATCTCTGCCATTGCGGCGAGCCGGGATCATAGAACAGGAAGGTCTGGCCATCGGGCGGGAAACTCTTGTTCGGCGAGGGATAGAGATTGTTGGTGAACGGAAACTCCGCCGAGGAATGGCAGCTCTGGCAGGACGAGGCCGCAAAGGGCTCCTCGGCCGGATAGCGCTTGCCCGAGGTGGTCAGCACATTGTGCCGCACGGCGACATCCATCGCCCCGGCAAGGCGGCCACCCCAACCCAGCGTGTCATCGGCATAATCGGGCGCTTGGGGATTGACCCATGTTTCCTGCAGCACGCCCGTTGCGGGCTTGCCCGTCGGCTCGTCCGCATATTCGGGGTCGTCACCCCATTGCAGGCCCAGAGGCACGAAGCGGTCAAAGGCGGTCGCGCCCGGC